>NZ_JAVBNS010000127.1:0-17282 GCF_031551385.1 Anaerosporobacter sp. | reverse complement strand
AGGCTCGCCGAGTAAAAATAATTGAAAAAGACTCCCCTCATAACTACTTCAATTTATTCACTAATTCCTCTACATCAAGTCCATGTACTAAACATGCTTCTTCTAATGTCTCTGCTTGTGAAGCTGGACATCCAAGACAATGCATTCCTGCTTCCATTAATATTCTTGCATTATCAGTATTTAATCTAAGAACCTCTCCGATAATCATATCTTTTGAAATGACACCATCTTCTGTTTTTGTAACTTTACCTTCCTCTCCAAAGAAAAGTTCCATATCTTCTTCTACCGTACTAATTCCTGCAATACCAAAGTTCTCAACTAAAACATTTACTACATTAGGTGATAAGAATGCTGGAAGTGTTGGCCCTAAGTGAATCTCTTTCACTCCAAGATATAATAAACTTAGTAACACAATAACCGCTTTCTGCTCATACCAAGCAATGTTGTAGATGATTGGTAATTCATTCACATCGTCAAGTTCAAAGACTTCTTTGAGTTTCAATGCAATTAACGCTAATGAATAGGAATCATTACATTGACCAGCATCAAGCACTCTTGGAATTCCTCCGATATCACCTAAACCAAGTTTGTTATATTTGTACTTTGCACATCCTGCTGTTAAGATTACCGTATCCTTTGGAAGTGCTTTTGCAAAATCTGTATAGTAATTTCTCTTAGTAGCTCTACCATCGCATCCCGCCATTACAACAAACTTCTTTATTGCGCCAGATTTTACTGCCTCTACTACCGCATCTGCTAATGCAAATACTTGTGCATGTGCAAATCCTCCAATAATTTCACCTGACTCAATTTCTGTTGGTGCTTCACATTTCTTTGCTAATTCAATGATTTCCGAGAAATCTTTCTGACTGCCTGCTTCCCCTTCAATATGTTTACATCCAACATAGCCTGCTGCTCCTGTTGTAAACATTCTATCTTTGTAAGATTCTTTTGGAGGTACAATACAATTTGTTGTCATTAGAATTGGTCCATTAAAACTCTCAAATTCTTCTTTTTGTTTCCACCAAGCATTTCCGTAGTTACCTACTAGATGGCTGTACTTCTTTAATTGTGGGTAGTAATGTGCTGGTAACATCTCAGAATGTGTATATACATCTACACCAGTTCCTTCTGTCTGAATCAATAACTGTTCTATATCTGCTAAATCATGACCTGATACTAGGATACCAGGATTTTTACCTACACCAATATTTACTTTTGAGATTTCTGGATTTCCGTAAGTTGTTGTATTTGCTGTATCAAGTAATGCCATACCATCAACACCTACTTTACCTGTTTCTAATGTTAATGTTACTAATTCATCTACTGTTAGAGAATCATCTACTAATTTTACTAATGTCTCTTGCATAAATACATCGATTTCTTCATTATCATAACCTAATGCATTTGCATGTTTTAGATAGGCTGATAACCCTTTCAATCCATAAGTAATCAACTCTCTTAATGAACGAACGTCTTCATTTTCTGTTGCTAATACACCTACTTCTTTCGATTCTGCTTTCTCTTTCAAGATTTCATTCGCATCGCCTGACCATAATGCAACGTCAGATAAATTTTCTTTGTTTGATAATTGTTCCATTAAAGCATCTTTCTTAGCGATTGTCTCTTTTACTCTTGCGTAAAACACATCATCATCAAAGTTTGCATTTGTAATCGTTGTGAATAGATTTAATGTTATAAAATGATTTACCTCTTTACTTACTTCTTTGCCTTCCTTTCTTAATCGACCTGTAATTTCAGAAAGTCCTTTTGTCACATAGATTAGTAAATCCTGCATGTTTGCTAAGTCTACACTTTTACCACAAACACCACCCTTTGTACATCCTTTATTTCCTGCTGTTTCTTGACATTGATAGCAAAACATATTCTTATCCATTCTTTCTTCCTCCACTTTCTATTTTAAAATTTAAGTAACTATTCCGAACTACGTCCTTTAGGTTACAATTTTAATTACACTCCTTTTCAAAGTTAAGACGACGATGTCATCAACAACTTATGGACTTATTATATTGAAATTCGTTCCAAATTTCAGTTGTTTTTACAACAGAAATAATATATTATAAATATAAATTCATAAGTTCAAAGGAGTATTATGAGTACAACAAAACCAGAATATATTACTATGATTGCCTCCTCCATATTATTCGAGGGCATACATTCAGATGAAATTGCAGGATTACTTCCTTGTCTATCTGCCACAGAGCAAAACTATAAGAAAGACAGTTACATCTATCAGATTGGTGATACCCCTACAGGGATCGGATTCGTTATATCTGGATGTGTACATCTTGTCAAAGAAGATTTTTGGGGAAATCATACGATACTGTCAGAAGTTATGCCTGGTGAATTCTTCGGAGAAACCTATGCTTGTCTTAAAACAGAATCGATTGCCGTTAGCTGTGTTACAACAAAGCCAACAACAATTTTATTCCTAGATGTTCAAAAGATTATAACTGTTTGTACCTCTGCATGTAATTTTCATACAAGATTAATCCAAAATCTAATGATGGTCTTAGCCCAGAAGAATATTCAACTTACTCAGAAACTTGACCACATCAGCAATCGCTCTACTAGAGATAAACTGCTCTCCTATCTATCCGCTCAAGCAGTCAAACAGCACTCTAACAGTTTTACAATTCCATTCAATAGACAGCAATTAGCAGATTATCTTTCTGTTGACCGAAGTGCTATGTCAAATGAATTATGTAAATTACGAGATCAAGGAATCCTAGCGTTTCATAAAAATTCATTTACACTCTTCTAATCTTATATGGTTTGATTAGAATTTTGCTAAGAATATGTTAAAATCCTATGAGTTTTTACATATTCTTAGTTTTTTTTGATATAATGCTATATGTAACTTGAATTACATACATTTTATAGTAAGGAGGCTTTATAATTAACTATGGACGAACCAGATAGTGATAGTGACGCGGATACCCCGAATAGATGCATATATGGTAGCATACCTGCTTTTTTTATCAGTAAATGTAGGCATGCTTTTTTGTGTGCTTATTTAAGTAAAATATCGTATAATATTTTGCAACCAATTTCTTTCAATACTATTTTAATTAATGAACATAATAACAATGAAAATAAAATGAGTATAAAGAAAGTGAGTTAAATAATAATACCATGATGATGCAAATTACTTTACAAATTATATTAATCTTATTAAATGCAGTTTTCGCCTGTGCAGAAATTGCAGTCATATCTATGAATGACAATAAATTAGCCAGTATGGCGGCTAATGGAGACAAACGTGCAATCCGTCTTGCTAGACTTACAAGCCAACCCGCTCGTTTCCTCGCAACAATACAAGTTGCCATTACCTTATCCGGCTTCCTTGGAAGTGCCTTTGCCGCAGATAATTTCTCTGGTGTTTTAACAGATTGCCTTATCAACCTTGGAGTTCCTTTATCTGCATCTACTCTTGACTCCATCTCTGTTATTTTAATCACCTTGATACTTTCGTATTTTACACTTATCTTTGGTGAACTAGTTCCAAAACGAATTGCCATGAAGAAAGCAGAAACACTCGCTCTTGCTATGTCGGCACTTATTACTTTCATTTCGCATTTATTTGCTCCTATTGTATGGTTCTTAACGGCATCTACCAATGGCATTTTACGATTATTGGGTATTGATCCGAATGCAGAGGACGATAATGTTAGCGAAGAAGAAATTCGTATGATGGTCGATGTTGGTAG
Organism: Anaerosporobacter sp.; assembly: GCF_031551385.1. Lineage (GTDB taxonomy): Bacteria > Bacillota > Clostridia > Lachnospirales > Lachnospiraceae > Anaerosporobacter. The sequence continues at coordinate 13,551 of NZ_JAVBNS010000127.1, read as the reverse complement.
CGAAAAAGGTGTTATTGATCCAGAAGAGAAAGAAATGATACAGAATGTTTTTGAATTTGACGACCTTGCTGTAAGTGAGTTTGCTACGCACCGTACTGATATCTCTTTACTATGGCTTGAAGAACCTATTGAGGAATGGGACAAAACCATTCATGATACAAGACATTCGTTATATCCAATATGCGATGAAACTGTAGATCATGTTATTGGCATTCTGAATGCAAAGGATTACTTCCGTTTAGAGCATAAAACAAAGGAAAAAGTACTGGAACGGGCTGTGAAGCCAGCTTATTTTATTCCCGAAACAGTCTGTGCGGATGTGCTTTTTAGACAAATGAAGAAAACACGTAACCATTTTGCCATAGTATTAGATGAATATGGTGGTATGGTTGGTATCGTTACAATGAATGACTTATTAGAGCAATTAGTCGGTGATTTAGATTCTGATGAAATAGAACATGGACAAGAGCAAGAGATAGAACGAATTGATTCTTCTACTTGGAAAATCCGTGGCTGCACAGAATTAGATAAAGTTGCAAAGGAACTCTGTGTTTCCCTTCCTCTTGATGATTTTGATACCTTCAGTGGTTTTATCTTCGATTCTTATGGAAGTATTCCTGATGATGGTACTACATTTGAACTAGATTCCCATTCCCTACACATACAAGTATTATCCATTGTCGATCATAAGATTGAAAAAACAATTGTTTGTCTTATTGACGATGACACAAAAGAATAAGGTTTTCTAATAAAAATAGGTGTCAAATCACTATCTCACGCAAACACGATAATGATTTGACACCTATATATTTTTGAATCTTAACGTACCTCGTAAAGTTCTTCGATTCCTTTTCTTCTTGGTGCATCTGGATTCTCTTCTGGATATCCCATTGGAATCATTGCTACAACTTCTCTATCTTCTGGTATTTGGAACGCTTCTTTTACTTTATCATAATCAAAAATTCCTTGAATTACTGTTCCAAGTCCATACTCGTGTGCTGCTAGACACAATGTTTGACTAGCTACACCTGCATCAAACATTTGCCATGAGTCTTCTTTTGCTGTTGTATAGCTTCCATCTCTTTCATAACCACAACGTTTTGTAATCACAGTTACAATTACAACTGCCGCTGCTTCTTTAATTGCTTTTACATTAAAGTCAGGTACAGTTTCTAACAACTTGTTTTTTCCTTCTTCGCTCTCAACAAAGATATATCTTACAATCTGTGTATTTTTCCAAGATGGTGCATAAGCTGCTGCTGCAACAACTTTATCCATCACTTCTTTTTCTATTGGTTGATTCTTAAAACTTCTGATACTTCTTCTACTTGTTATACATTCTATTGTATTCATATTCTAAATTCCTTCCTTTGTAGGTAGATACATTTGAAATAATTCCAAAGATGTGTTATATTCTGTACAAGTGTCTTTTGGGACTACATCCTGTATCGTTACTATATCCTTATTATAAAGGAGTACTGTATGATTGTAAATGTTCATTATCAGAAACATAGTTGCTATCTTGGATTTGACTATTTTATGAATCATATTGATGTTTCCCATGTCTATGCCATGCATTGTTGGAACGATTTTTCTGTTATTCCAAAACTTAAAGCTATGGACTGCTCTAAAACTTATCGAAATAAGATTAACATAAAGAGTGCCACGCAAAATAACTCAGCGTGGCACTCTTTATGTTAACCTTAGAAGTAGCTACTATAGCTACTTGAATAATTATTAAAATTGTAACTTCCTGACTTGTTGTACAAATAACTATTGTTAGATGCTGTTGCCGTTGTCTGTTGAAGTTGACTTGCTTTTTGTGAAACTTGTGATGCAAAGGAATATGATCCATTGAATAAACTCTTCACTGTATTCATATCTGCCTTCTTTAATTTTTCTTCATCTATCGTTAGTTTGTTATCAGAATCTACTGTGATTCCAAGCTTTGATAGACTATTCTCATAAATCTTTGTCTGCTTAGTCATATAAGAAAGACTACGCGATACATTCTTATTCGTTACATCACTAACAGAACTTAATGTATCATTGTAATCCTTGGCAAAAGCTTTCACAGCTTTCACAATTGCATCTGTATCATATTGTTTCGTTGTTGTCTTTTCTCCTGTCTTCTCATCTGTAACAGTCACATCCTTCTTTTCAAAAAGTGACTTGCTACCTGATGTAGACAATGCCAAAGCAGATTTTTTAAGATTATCTGTAGCCTCTTTTACTTCTTTTGCTGTCGTACTTGCTACAGTTGAACTGTTTGAATTCAATATAGAGTTAAGTGCTGAACTACTATCTGAATTCGAGCTTGAATCTGCCTTGTAGTAAGAACGTAGTAACTTTCCATAACTTCCGTTTCTAATACTTGCATGTTGTCCAATGTTATTAAAGAAGTCATACGTGCTGTTGCTTGTACTATTACTACTTGTGTTATTAGAAAACAGATTTAAATAATATCCACTCATATCTACTCCTCCTTTCCATTCATCTTCAAGTAGGTAACAATCTTATGATTATTACCTACTCTTTAAAGTTATATCGGTCTAAGAGGTCAAAATGTTAACATTGTTTACTAATTTATATCTTGAATTTTCCTATTGCTTGTTGTAATACTCTCGCACCTGTTGAAAGTTCTTCTGCTGCTGATGCCAATTGTTCCATCTCTTCTGATTGGTTAATTACAGTAGCACTAACTTCTTCTGATGCTGCTGCGGCTTCTTCAGAAACTGCTGAAATATTCTGAATAGAATCTAATGTATCATTCTTCGCGCCTTCCATTCCTGCAACATAGTCCTTAATCTTACCAAGTTCCACTACTAACCCTGCAACTAAGCTGTTGATACTACCAAACACCTGAATGGTATCCTGTAGTGCTTGTTCTTGTGTAAGAACAATTTCTTCTGCTCTTTGTGTTGTCTTAGCAGTATCTTTTGTTTGACGTTGAATCGTATTGATAATTGTTTGAATTTGATTTGCTGATTCCATTGATTTTGCTGCTAAGTTTCCAATCTCTCCTGCTACTACAGCAAATCCTCTACCAGATTCTCCTGCTCTAGCCGCTTCTATTGAAGCATTAAGAGATAATAAGTTTGTCTGCTCAGAGATTTCATTAATTGCATTAACAATGTTCTCAATTGTATGAGAATTCTCCTCAAGATTTTTCATTCCCACTGATATCTCTTTTGTAATTTCTGATGTTGCTTTCGCTTTATCATTCAAGTTATTCACAATTGCTAATCCATCAGCAACTGTTCCTTTTGTACTTTCAAACAATGTATCAATTTCATTTGTTCCATCAAATACTTTATTAACCATATCCGATAATGTTGACATTTGTTTCAAACAAACATCAGTATCTAGTACTTGTTTTGAAGAACCTATCGCAACTTCATTCACTGCTGTCGCAATATCCTTTGAAGCTTCCAATACAATTGAAGATGTATTCGACAATTCATCTGCTGACGTACCTACACGATTACTAACTTCTGCAACTTCCGTTACAAGCTGTTGCATATTATTAATCATGTTCGATAAACTGTTTTCTAAGACTTTAAATTCATCTTTACGTCTTGTCTTAAATGTTACCGTTAAATCGCCTTGTGCAACGCTCTCCATTGTATCTTTCATATCACCAATTGCTTTACCGATACCTTTTGCTAAAAGAGATCCAATTACCAACGCGATAATTGCTGAAATTACTGCAAATATAGCACTTGCGCTTCCAATTGATGTTGCGCTCCCAACAATAATGCTTCTTGGCATCAGATTAACTAATACTAGACCTGTATCCCCAATTTCACAGTACGAAAGTAAGTTATTCACACCATGTATTGTTACATATGTATAACCACTTGTCGCATCTTCATCAATAATATTATGATAATAATCTTTCCCAAAAAACAGATTTTCTTCTCCTACTTTGGAATCCGTAGAATAGATTTCAACTCCGTCCTTTGCTACAAGTGCTGTTACCCCACCTTCACGATATATATTATCTAACATATCTTGTACATAAGAATAATCAACATCTGTTATAACGATTGTTTCGCCCTTCAATGCTTCTTTAATATATGTTAATGCATATTTTCTTTCTTCCTTCGCATCAATCACAGCATGCGAACCATACCAACCGTCTTTTTGTGTCTCACCTTCTACCAATACTGCCGAACGAAATGTTTCATATGTTGAATCAACAAGTCTATCATTTCCTGTACTAATTGTATCTCTTGTAGAGTTAAGAATGTATGTGTTTCTTATACCTGCAATCAATACACTGTTCGTCATTGCCTCATTCTTTATGTTTCGTATATACTCTAAATTTACAAGAACATCATTATTCTTTCTATTATAATATTGCTCAAAATTCTTACTTGTAATAAGCTTCACTGATTGTGTAGAAATTTCTTTGAATATACTCTCCATATACTTTGCATTTGCTGATAATGTTTCATTCGAAGATTTTTCATAATTATCAATGATAGCGTCAGAAGCAAGGTTGTACGATATAAGCCCTAGTGCAAATATCAATACGACTGGTGCAACAAATCCTAGTAATAATGCGGTGCGCAGTTTTTTCTGCTTCTTAATTTTTTCTATCCTTTGCTGTTTCTCTTTCTTTACTTTTTCAATCTTTTGTTTCTGCTTCGTTGCTACTTTCTTTCCAGTTTTTTTCACATTATCCTTTTTATTCAATTCCTTCATAATATAACCTCCTTAGGTAGAACTAATTATGCACATTTTACAATAATGTCCTGACGCTTTCTCCCTATTTATGTCAGAATCACCTTATATGCCTCCCTTTATGCATATAATTTATGTATATTTATCATTGTATCACATTATATACATTTGTTCTATCACTTTCTATATAGAAATCTTAACCTATTAATTAGTCACTTTTCATAATATTCATGTATATTAACAACCTCTAATACCATCATTTTCAATCCATCATTTTCAATCCATTATTTTGAATAATACGCATCAATACCATCGCAGATTCCCTCTACTATTTTGGCTTGGTATGCGTCTTGTTGCATCTTTTTATCCTCTGCTGGGTTACTCATAAATCCCATTTCCAGAACGATTACAGGAATAGTACTCCAATTTGTACCTGTTAAATCATCTCTTGCAACTGTTCCTCTATTCTTAGCACCTGTTTTCTCACAATATTTTGTGATAACTGATGTTGCCAACTTTTTACTTGCCTTGCTTATATTCGAAACATACTTATTCTTTGTAGATGGATATAATGCACTTGCTCCACTTACACTTTGATTCGTTGAACCGTCTGCATGGATTCGAATACAGATGTCTGCACCACTCTCATTTGCCAAAAGTGCTCTTTCTTTATTACTGATATTCACATCGTTCTTTTCACGAGTCATTACGACTTCATATCCTCTGTTTAATAACTCTTCTTTTAATTTAAGTGAAACCTCTAATGTCAATTTATACTCAGGAACTTTCGTACTTACTCCGGATGTTCCTGATGCTACTTTTGCTTTCTTTGTTGTTGCTCCTGGACCAATTGCTTCTGTTTGGCTATTGCCTTTACTCTGATGCCCTGGATCAATCGCTATTATTTTCTTACCTTTTACTATAACTTTCACTTTTGCAGAAGCTGAACCCGCTTTCGCTGTAATCGTCACTGTACCTGCTCTCTTTGCTGTAAATTTACCTGCTTGTGTAATTGTCGCAATGTTTTTATCAGATACTGACCAAGCAATTTTTGATGTTGCTCCTTCTACTTTCGCTGCAAATGTATAGCTTTTTCCTGCTGTAATTGTAGTCTTCTTTTTCGTAATAGTAACTTTTTCTTGTACACTTGATGCACATACTGTATTCACATACGTTCCTACATTTCCAAGAATTACAACACACAGTAGTATACTTAGTATAGTTCGAAAAAATTTCTTTCCTATTCTCATATCCTTTTTCCTCCACATAATGTTCTAATACATTTACATTATAATAGCACTATTTTTTCTCTCTATCAATTAGAAAATCTTAACTGTTCAAGATAATACTGTTATACGCAACAAAACACAATATACGACAACAAACCGTCAACCACTCTTTTAGGTGATTGACGGTTTGTATATTTAATTATTACCTATCTAAATTCCAATGAATTCCATCTAAGCTCATTCTTGAATGAACGAATTGTTGTATCTTTATCAATAACAACACATTCAATTCCCATTGCTGCTGCCCAGTCTTCCATCTGCTCTGTAGTTAAGTCATAAGAGAATGCTGTATGATGTGCACCACCTGCAAGAATCCAAGCTTCTGCTCCTGTAACTAAGTTTGGTTGTGGAGTCCAGAATGCAGTAGCTACTGTTAATTTTGGCATTGGTTTTTCTACTTGCTTACAATCTACTTCATTTACTATCAAGCGGAAACGATTGCCCATATCAATTAATGATGTAGCGATACCTGAACCAGTTTTTGATGTAAATACTAAACGAGCTGGGTCTTCTCTATCACCCATTGATAATGGTACTACTTTCATACCGATTTTACTATCTGCTACAGTAGGACAAACTTCTAACATATGTGCTTGAAGGATTCCTTCTTTTCCAGGAACAAGATTATATGTATAATCTTCCATGAATGAAGTACCTTTCTTGTCCTTCATGTCTGCTGTCATGATTTTCATCAAACGTACCATAGCAGCTGTTTTCCAGTCACCTTCTCCACCGAATCCATAACCTTTTTCCATTAATCTTTGGATTGCTAAACCTGGAAGTTGTTGTAATCCACCTAAATCACCAAAATGTGTTACAATCGCTTGGTAATTCTTCTCTTGTAAGAATTTTTCGAAACCAATTTCAATACCAGCTTGTACTGCAACATGTTTCTTGAATTCTTCTGGGTTACGTCCTTCTAATAAGATATCATATTTTGAATAGTATTCATCTACTAAAGCGTTGATATCTCCAGTTGATACATCTTTTACATAGTCAGTAATTTCATTTACTGGGTATGCATCGATTTCCCAACCAAATTTGATTTGTGCTTCTACTTTATCGCCTTCTGTTACTGCAACATTTCTCATGTTATCCGCGATACGGCAAACACGGATATGTGAAGATTCCATTAAACCGATTGCTGTTCTCATCCAACTTGCGATTCTTTCTTGAACATTCTTATTACCCCAATGTCCAACGATTACTTTACGTTCAATTCCCATACGAGTTACGATATGACCATATTCACGGTCACCATGTGCAGATTGGTTCTCGTTCATGAAATCCATGTCGATTGAATCATAAGGAATTTCTTCGTTGAATTGTGTATGAAAATGCATTAATGGTTTTCTATATTCTTGTAATCCTAAAATCCATGATTTTGCTGGTGAAAATGTATGCATCCATGTAATTACACCTGCACACTCTTCATCTGCATTTGCTTCGTTAAATGTTTTTCTAATTAATTCATTTGTAATTAATGTAGGTTTCCAAACAACCTCAAAAGGTAAAACACCTGATTTATTTAAATTTTCTACTATAATTTGAGAATGCTTTGCTACGTTTTCTAAACACTCATCACCATACAAATCTTGTGAACCAGTTGTAAACCAAAACTTATAATTCTTGTTTCCTGTCATGATAATACCTCCATATGATTTTATTCTTTTCTGAACAGTAACTTTATACTTCTATTTTATAACTTGTACGGTCATCCTGTAAAGTTGTCTTAAATATATATTTATGGATTATCATATCTTGCGTTATTCTGCATTGCTAGCCCATATTCTTGTAGCGTGGTGCAAGGATTGGGATTGTATAGCAACTATCTTACTACTGTTTGCACATCATATTAATAACGCATTAAGTATTGTAAATCTTCGCGTAGAAGTGTTGCAATCATCTCACGCAATGGTACTGCGTGCATAAAACGTGCTGTTGCATCTCCGAAACGCCCCATGGTCAGAATTCCTTCCTGCAATGCCTGTGGTTCAAGTTTTGGAAATGTATCTGAACCAATTGGTGCACAGTGGCGATATTGTGGAGTATAGATTCTTTGACCTTCATGATTAATAACATACAAATCTGTCTTCTTCTCAGAAATTGTACCTTTTACACCTTCCCATTCCTCTATACCATGAATATACGTATTACGTGCAAAATTCACACCGATAAGCAGAATTTGCGCATTACGTTGCCATAACTTATGATATACACCACCTTCTCCACATGGGGTAGTAATGTGTTCCTCACCAGATACAAACTCCTCTGCATCCGCTCCAAGAGCCGCTACGGAATGGGTTGGATGCAACGATCTGCATACACCCGAACGCTTACGGAATACTTCTGTCATCGCACCAATACATGTTGGCGTATAAAGTACATCCATCACAGGATTGCTCTCTCCAACATTATCCCATGTATGACTTGGTATTACTAAAAGACCTTGTTGCATATATTCTGCCAATGCATCTAGTACAGTATCTCCACGTCCCTCAACCTCCCCTATTGCTTTATAAGAAATATGCACATTGAGTGTGCCTGTTGGGTCAACTCCTAAGGTCTGTAATTGGTTGAGTAAATCTTGTTTTGTGTACATATAAATTTTCCTCCTCTTTATTGTGTGTTTTCAAAAAGATTATTAAGACAATTATCGTATTACTATACCTTGCCAATCACTTTGTCGAGATAAGTGTCCAATTCCTCAAGATCACAACCACTTCTTCCTGCCAATCTATCTTCCTCTACGGATAATAACTCTTCTCTTAATTGCAACATTTTTTCTCTTCTGTTATAGGTTTCAATATCCACAACAATATCTCCTTGCATTTTTTGATCGTATTATTCTATCTCTATATTACTCAATTAATATTATTCGGTCAATGTATTCATAACGTTTACTGCATCTTAAATTTATTCCATTACTAATCTATAATTGGATAATTAAGTTCAATTTATAAATTCGAATACTCCCATTTTATAAGTAGTTTTAAAGGTTCAAAAGGAAAAAATGACAATCTTTATACGGATAATCAAATTGAATCGGTAAATCTTCTTTGTTTATCTGTATAAAACCTGCTCTTTCATAAAATTTATGTGCACGTTCTGTATTTTTAGGGGTATCCAGTATAAGAGTCTTAAAATTGTCTTCTATTCTTAATCATTTAATGATTCTATAATTTGTCTTACGATATACTCCGTTGTAAATTTCTCTATATAATCTATATTTGTAATATTTCTGTATCCAGCAGGATTACCTGCATATCCTAATGGTACTAGACTTCGCGTACTTTCACCACCTTCTCCCCACTGCTTGAGTTCATTCTCTGTTAATGATGTGGATTTAAGGTTTTGCGCAACCTCTTCATTTACCAGTTCACTAAAACAATATTTCATAAATGCAGTCTCGTATCCACCTGCATGAATGTCATACAAGCCTCTCTCTGATTCAAGCATTCCTGTATAAAATTCTTCGGGGTAATCTGGATTCAAAACTAAGATATCATCTTCATCGCCCTTTAATCCTATTCGGTTCAAATCATAAAAGTCTATTAGCATACGAACATTTAAACCAAACTCACTTCTAGCCACTTTGATTGCTTCTAATATTGCTCTTATATGCATTACATCACCGTGATAGTTATTACAGAAGATATTATGAAATCCCCAGTCATGAAGATTATTAAATATATCCATTAGAACAGCCTTCATTGTCTCCGCTCTCACTGTAAATGTTCCTTGAAACCCATTTGTACAATGGTTAATTCCCCAATAGTATGGTGGAACAATCAATGCTCGCTCTCCTTTACTATTCAGTTCTTCTTGGATTCGTCTACAAGAAGCATAACTCCAATAAATATCCGTTCCCAATGGCAGATGTGGTCCATGTTCCTCTATGACCCCTAATGGAAATAAAACAATTTGATTTTCTTTCGATGCATTTTCAATTTCCTGCCATGTCATATCTGCCATCGTTTTTTCAAAAATAGAATATCCCATCTTAATCTCCCTTTACTTACTTATTTGTAATCGGAATCCATATTTCAAATCTGAAATCTTCATCTCTTTTATTATCTCCATATCTGAAACACTCCATTTCCATTGTCCCTGCATGAGAATATTTGGTTGAAGGCAACCATTCACTATATATTCTCTTCCACACTTCTGCAATCGCACTTCCTACACATCCCTTTCCCTCAAATATTGCCCACTTCGATCTAGGAATCGTATAAACTTCCATATTATCAGGAATCTCTTGCTCAGAAAATGCTGCTATAACATAATCAACTGTTTCATTATCAATTACATTTAAAAAACCATGAACTCCTCCTATCTCCCCATCAGCAAGCTCTACTATTCTAGCATGTGTCCCGTCTGAGTAAAGCTGATTCCAAAATGTATGAACATCTAGCTCATTGTTTTCAGGTGCTTTAAAATGTCTTACAATACCAATAGCACGCATCTGCTCATGTGACTCAATTCTATATGTAATCTCTTCATCACCTTTCACTGAAATTGTAAACGACATAGGTTGATATGTCTTTAGTATTCCTTTCCCTTTTCTTGCTTCTGACGGACTTACTCCATGTATCTTTCTGAATGCTCGTGAAAATGAATCCGCCGACTCATAGCCATACTTTACTGCTAAATCAAGTATTCGTATACCACTGTCCATTATCTCAGAAGCAGCTAAGGTCATTCTTCGTCTTCTTATATATTCTGCTAGTGTGATATCTGTTATTCCTGAAAATAATCTTTGAATATAGAACCATGAATAGCCTGATATTTTCGTTATTTCTTCATAATTTATTTTGTCCTCTAAATTTTTTTCTATATACTCGACTACTTCATTCAATATTATTAAAATATTCATTTGTAAAACCTACCTCTCCTGCTCTATATTAGTGTTATTTTTATTTTTTTGCCCTACTTTTTGTGCTCTCTTTGGTCGTAGTTGGATAGTTTACTTGAATTATATCATAACCGTATATCTTAATTTATAGAAAAAAGTCACTACAATTTTAAGTAATGACTTCTTGAAAATGTTATTTATTTTTATTCGTCTAATGTCAACCAACCATTTCCGTCACTCACAGCATCTTCGGCTTCCTGTAGTTTTGTCAGTAGCTTTCGCTCTGCCTTTTCACGTTCATAGTCTTCAATATCCATAACTACAAATCGCCCTCTACCATTTTTTGTCAAGAATACAGGTTCTCCTATCTGACAGTTTTTCAATACTTCATTATAATTTCTCAAATCTGAAACAGGTAAAATATTTGGCATAATATCATCTTCCTTTCCAAATACATCATCAACATTTACATTTATATTATATATAATTTCGCTGTAAAATTCAACGTAAAATTTCACAGCATTACTTATCTATTACAGTAACATGATATACCGTTTCCAAAAGATAAAATAAACAAATTACAGCTTTCCATTCTTGATTTTATTAGCAACATAGATATACAAACCACTGGAAACTTCAACCAATCTATAGTATAATCATCATATCCTACGAAAGGAATAAATCAAATGAAAACACGAAAAAAGATAACAAAAAGAAAACTTTTCCTATGTATTCTTACCTTCTTTGCTGCTATTATCATTGTTGCTATATTAATCTATTACGGATATTTACGACTGGTCTATCCCGAACTAATGGGATACCACGTTAGAGGTATTGACGTTGCAAGATATCAAGGAACAATTGATTGGGCAGAAATTAAAGAACAAGATATTACCTTTGCATTTGTCAAAGCTACAGAAGGCAGCACCTATTCTGACCCTAACTTTGATTATAATATGACGCATAGCCAAGAAAATGGAATCTATACAAGTGCATATCATTTCTTTACTACCAAAAGTACAGGAAAAGCTCAAGCAGAACATTTTATTAAAACCATTTCAAAATATAATCTTGACCTTCCTCCTGTATTAGATTTTGAAGTATCCTTAAAGCATAAAGGAAATACAAAAATAATAGATGAAGTAACGAATTTTTTATTAGAAGTAGAAAGTTACTTTGGTGTGAAACCAATTATTTATACTACGAATGAATGTTATGAAACATTTTTAGCTGATAAATTTGAGGACTACCCTTACTGGTGTCGCGATTTGCTAAAAAAACCAATCATCCCTTATCAAGATGATTGGCTCTTTTGGCAGTATTCTAACCGTGGATTACTAGATGGTATTGACAAAGAACAACGATATGTAGATTTGAATGTTTTTAATGGGGATAAAAATGAGTTCATGGAATACATAAATAATTTCCAATCAACTAAGTAGTGCAAACACCTACTATAGAGGTATCTGTTTGCACATTTATTGTTGTGTAGAAAACTACATATTTGGCGACAAAGTCGCTTGAATCAATTCATCATTGGAAAGCTTTGATAACTGCTGTACTGCTCGGAAATTATCATCCGTTGGATCTTTTCCAGCAACCAAACATCCTGCAAAGCTACTGGCCCTCATGGTCCAGCCGTTATAGAATTCTCGTTGTCAGGAATAGGTGCACCAACTTCATTCGTTAATTTTTTATTGTCATTCATCTGATATCCCCCTAATAAACACGCAAAATGCAATATATAAATGTATATTCGTGCAAGAGGAATATTAGGACGATAAGAGTACTATTATAGTTTTTTTATTTTACCTCTTCACTTAAGTCCTAGTCTACTTACAACGTAATCCTTATCTCATCCTGAATCTCTACTACCCGCTCTTTCCCCATATAAATGATACGAATAGACGTATAACCGTTTTCGTATCCATTTATTATACGTTGCATGGAAAACTCACCATTTTGAGATATTGAAAAGTGGTACAGATTGTACTCACCTTGTCTGTAATGAAAGGATTCCTCATCATCTTGATAATGAAAATACTCGCCCGCTCCCTGATATATACGAAGCATCAACTGCTTTATCTCCTTTTCACCCACATACTGCTGTATTGGATAGTTTGGTAGAATTGTTCCTGCCTTTACATAGATAGGACATATATCAAGCGGTGCATCCTTTATAAAGTAGAGTGGTCCTGTAATTAGCTCTCCCGTCTCGAAGTCAATCCAGTCCCCATGTGGCAGATATACTGTTTTATTTCTGCTACCCTGTGTGATTACTGGGGATATTAGCATATGCTCCCCCAGCATAAATTCATCATTTAATTCCCATGTATTTTTATCGTTCTCATACTCAAGCACAAGTGGTCTCATTACCGGAATTCCTGTCTTTTCCATGTTACAGAAACAGTCATATATGTATGGCAGTAATTGATAACGAAGCTCTATATCTTTTTTATAGATTTGACAGGTAACTTCATCATACTGCCATGGTTCCTGATATATTCCAACTTTTGATGAATGATTTCTACACATCGGTGAGAAACAACCTAGCTGCATCCATCTGATAAGAAGTTCCGCTGTGGCATCAGAACCAAAACCACCAATATCTGTACCTGCGAAACCCATTCCACTCATTCCAAGATTGCACAATTGTGGAATAGCCATCTGCAGATGTGCCCATATACTATGGTTATCTCCTGTCCATGTGCATGCATA
>NZ_JAVBNS010000191.1:0-12362 GCF_031551385.1 Anaerosporobacter sp. | reverse complement strand
ATCCTATTGAATTTTATTTGAACAAATGTCCAAAGAAAAAGCGTTACGATTTAGAGCAGATTATTAGATACGCTTTGAATTTAGCTGCAAATGAAGATTAGAGAAGTAGATAAAAGAGAGGTTAATTAAAAAAGGAGTATAAATATATAGGGAAAGGTGAGCAAATGATAGAAATAGCGATTTGCGATGATAAAATTAAATTTACAACTGAAATTGAAAAAATGATAAACGATTTGTGTTTACAATATGATGTGGACGTTGAAATTGATGTATTTTATGATGGTGCAACTCTAGTCAATCATGTCAATCAGGGGAAATCATATGATTTAATATACTTAGATATTGAGATGAAATATGAGAATGGTATCGATGCAGCAAGGCATATAAGGGAAAAAGATTCTACTGTTTTGTTGATATATGTGACAAGCCATGAAAGCTTTGCTAAAGAAGTATTTGAGGTTTCAGCTTTTAGGTTTATCACAAAGCCTGTGGATAAGCAGTTGTTTGAAAAGTATTTTTTGAGTGCGATAAAAATCATACAAGTACAACCAGTTTATTATAAATATCAGTATAACAAAATCCATTACAAACTTCAGATTAAAGATATAATTTATTTTCAGAGCGATAAAAGGGTAACTTATATTATTACTGTTAATGGTGAAAGAAAATGTTATGAAAAGTTAAATGATATTGAGGCAAAATTAAAAGAAGCGTCGGTGAACTTTATGCGTACTCATCAATCATTTCTTGTTAATACAGAATATATAGAAAAATATATGTATGATTCGATGATACTTACAGACGGAAGTTCAATAAGTATAAGTATAAAACGGCGCAAGGAAGTAAACAAACAATATTGTTCATATATGGGAGATAAAGTAATTGGATAGTATAAACTATACATTAATAACGGGAATATTAGATATTGTATTATCAGCAATAATTTTGAAAATTTATTTTGGAATCTTTTTTGTTTCTAAGGAAAAAAGAAAAGTAGAATTATATATACCTTGGATTATATATTTTGTTTGGCAAGTGTTTTTGTCGGTGGATAGTAATGTTCCTGCATATGCGAAGCTACTTATTAGTACGTTATTAATAATTGTGATTGGCTTAACGAGATACAGCGGGAATTTTGAACTAAAGCTTATTTATGCAATATTAATATGTGTTATATGGACGATGATGGAATTTGTTGTAGGGTGTTTCTTTAGTCTTTTAAATATTGATTATATCTTGTTACAATTAGAGGGCGCTATAATATCAAAATTATTTACATTAGTGTTGATTATTATAATACGATGTGTTTTAAGAAATGAGAATATTCAACATTTATCTAAAGAATATACTGTTTTACTATTACTTATACCTGTAGGCAGTATGTTTGTTATCTATAATATTTTTTCATTGACAGTCAATATAAATAAAACGCAGAGACAGATATACACTTCTCTACAAGGACTTTTAATTATGTTACTAATAAATGTATTAATATTTAAAGTTATAATAAAATTATCTGAGGAAAGTGAGCTTAGACGTGAGAATACTGTTTATGCACAACAACTAGAGCTGTGTAATATACATATGAAAGAAAAAGAATCTGTTATGCAAGAATCAAGAAATGCGCGACATGATTTGAAGTATCATTTTATCGTTATGATGAAGATGATAGAAATGAAAGAAATAGATAAATTAGATATCTATTTGTCAAAGCTAATAAAAGAAAATAAATATGAAAAATTAGGTATAGCAAGAACGGATAATATCGTGGTTGATGCTCTTGTAAATGCGAAATTTTTTTATGCACAAGAAAATGAAATTAGCTTTGAAGTGCATTTGAATATACCAACGCAGTTACCTTTTGAAAATGCAGATATTAGTATATTACTTGGTAATATACTAGACAATGCATTTGAAGCGTCGATACAACTACCAGTAGCAAGACGACATGTTGAGTTAATTATGAAACTTGAGAAAAATGCACTTATTATTGTGTTGAAAAATGCTTACAATGGAGTTGTGTTAAAAGATAAAAATGGTAAGCCGATGACAACAAAAAAGGATTCGGTAAACCATGGATTAGGATTAAAATCCGTAGTTAGAATTGCAGAGAAGTATTGTGGGTCAGTTTTATTAAATGAAGAAAATGGTTTTTTTGTTATGAAAATTTTGTTATGCAATGTATAAAATATAGAGAAGCATCTCAGACACATGAAGAATTGTGCTGTCTGGGGTGCTATTTTTGATTACGGGATATATAGGTCAATTGAAAAAGCAAATTCTACCCATAGATGGAATTTACTTTTTCAATCTTGGATATCTATTTAATTAAAAAAAGTGATTGACAAATGAGTTAAATGTGAGTATGATATATCCTATAATTCATATTAACACAATATGAATTATAGGAATGAAGGAGAAAGGAGAATACACAGAATGAAACCAATAATCCAAATTAAAAATGTTTCAAAAACATTTGAAAGCAAATCTGGTCAGGTTAAAGCATTGCAAGATATTTCAATTGATATTGAAAAAGGAGATATCTTTGGAATGATTGGTATGTCAGGTGCAGGAAAAAGTACGTTAGTCCGATGTATTAATTTTCTTGAAAGACCAACGGAAGGTACTGTTGTTATAGATGGCAAAGACTTAGGACAGATATCAGACAGAGAATTACGAAAAGCTAGAATGGAAATCGCAATGATTTTTCAACATTTTAATTTGCTTATGCAAAGAACGGTTATTGATAATGTATGTTTTCCTTTAGAGATAGCAGGAGTTAAGAAGAAGCAGGCAAGAGAAAGAGCAAGAGAATTGCTTCAAATTGTAGGACTTGAAAGTAAAGAGAAAGCATATCCAACACAATTATCTGGTGGGCAAAAGCAAAGAGTTGCAATCGCAAGGGCAATTGCGAATAATCCTAAGATTCTGTTGTGTGATGAAGCGACAAGTGCATTAGACCCAGAGACAACGAATTCAATATTAAAACTATTGAAGGATATCAATATAAGATTTGGGATTACAATCGTTGTAATTACTCATGAGATGAAAGTAATTCAAGAAATCTGTAATAAAGTAGCGATATTAAATGGTGGTGAACTTGCAGAGACGGGATATGTGAAAGATATCTTCACAGAACCTAAGACAGAGGAAGCAAAACGACTTGTATATCAAGGAACGTCAATTACTTCTTCTATGAAAGGAAAGCGGTTTGTAAGAATTGTTTACAGTGAACAATCCTCGTTTGAACCTGTGATTGGTAACATGATTCTTTCCTTCAATACACCGATTAACATTATGAGTGCTGATACTCGTAATATTGGTGGTAAGGCAATGGGAGAGATGGTTCTACAGCTTCCACAGGAAGATGAAATTGCAGAGAAGATGATAACCTATCTACGAGCAAGGAAGTTAGCAGTTGAGGAGGTGGAGCTTAATGTTTGATAAAGCAGTGACAGAAATGATAAAGATTGGTTTGCTAGAAACGCTCTATATGACAATTGTATCTGTTTGTGTTGGATATCTGTTAGGTCTTCCAATGGGAGTATTACTTACAGTTACAGATAAGAAGGGAATTAAGCCAAATGCATGTATCTACAAAATACTTGATGTATTTTCAAATATTGTTCGAAGCGTACCATTCATAATACTTGTTGTTTTATTGATTCCATTTACAAGATTATTGGTAGGCAAAAGCTATGGTTCTACTGCAACAATTGTTCCACTTGTAATTGCAGCAACACCGTTTATCGGAAGAATGGTAGAATCATCATTAAAAGAAGTTGATCATGGAGTTATTGAAGCAGCACAAAGTATGGGTGCATCGACATGGACTATTATACATAAAGTTCTTCTTGTAGAAGCAAGAACGCCATTAATTGTTGGAGCAACTATTGCAATTGGAACTGTCCTTGGTTATTCCGCAATGGCAGGTGCAGTAGGAGGCGGTGGACTTGGAGATATCGCTATCCGCTATGGTTATTATCGTTATCAAACAGATATTATGATTGTTACAATCGTAATCCTTGTTGTACTAGTACAGTTATTACAAGGTATAGGTATGTTCTTATCAAAGCGCTTAGATAAGAGAAACACAAATTAGAAAGCGTTTTATACATATAAAAAAGGAGGAGTATTCTTATGAAAAAGAAATTATTAAAAGCAGTAGTAGTTGGAACTTTAGTGGTGGTATCTTTAGTTGGTTGCAAGAAAGCTGATAAAAATGATACACAAACTTCAACAGAGGTGAAAACAGAGGTAGAAACAGAGGATACATCTGTGGCAGGAGAGCCTTCTGAAAAAGAAAAGGCATCAACAACAAAAGAAGATTCTGAAAAGAAAGTAATTACAATAGCAGCATCATCAACGCCACATGCAGAGATTCTTGAGCAAGCAAAAACAATCTTAGCAGAAGAAGGATGGGATTTGCAAATTACAGAATTCAGTGATTATGTACAACCGAATTTAGTGGTAGAGAGTGGAGATATTGATGCGAATTATTTTCAACATATTCCTTATTTAGATTCCTTTAATGCAGAACAGGGAACACATTTAGTTAATGCAGGCGGTATTCACTATGAACCTTTTGGCATCTATCCGGGAACAAAGAATGATTTATCAGAAATCGCAAAAGGTGATGTAATTGCTGTTCCGAATGATACAACAAATGAAGCAAGAGCATTATTACTATTACAAGATAACAATATTATCACATTAAAAGATGGTATTGGTCTTGAGGCAACCGTAAATGATATCGTTGATAATCCATATGGAGTTAAGATTCAAGAATTAGAAGCCGCTCAAGTGTCAAGAGTAGTGCCAGAAGTTGCATTCGTTGTATTAAACGGTAATTATGCGTTAGAAGCTGGATTCTCTGTAGGGAAAGATGCCGTTGCATATGAATCCTCTGAATCAGAAGCAGCTAAGACATATGTTAATGTAATTGCAGTAAAAGAAGGAAATGAGAACAACGAAGGAATTAAGAAATTAGTTGAAGTATTAAAATCTGATGAAATTAAAAAGTTTATCAAAGATACTTATGATGGTGCGGTTGTGCCATTTGAAAATTAAATTATAGAAAGCTCGTGGCGGTTTTAAGAAAAGACTGACACGAGCTTTTCTATTACTGGTTACTGTTCACACAAATTTGCTTTTCTATTGACTTTCAGTTAATATAGAAACGGGGAATCTAATTGCCTAACCTAGGTACAATAGAGATTACAGAGAGGAATTCACAAAAAATTGTGAAAAGGGAATCAAAAATGAATGAGTTAATAGCAAAGATAGAGAAAAAGTATATTCAGAATCCCGATGAAATAGTTTTTACTCTTTTGGAGTATTCATCAAAGGAAGGATTACATAGTAATATTTCGTATCGTGAGTTATGGATAAATACGTTGAAAATGGCACATACGTTAAAGAGGAATCATATTAAAAAGAAAGATAAAGTTGTAATTATATCAAACAATTCAATGGAAAACATATATTCCATATTTGCGGCTATGATGTCTGAAGTTGTATTTACTTTGGTGCCAATTCCAACAGATAAGAGCAAAATTAATCGATATAAATCAGTGTTAAATGCTTATGAACCACAAGCTGTAATTATTAGCAATGAAGTAACAAGAAAAATTGAAGAAAATAAATTAAGAGAATTAACGAATGACGAAATTGAAATCATTCGTTTTGATGATATAGATGATAATATAGAGCTGGAAGCAATTTTTAATGAAGCGGAAATGGAAGATACCGTGTATGTTCAATATTCATCTGGTTCTACAAGTGAGCCGAAGGGGGTAATGATATCGTATGAAAATCTGATGACTAATTTGGATGATATATCAGAAATGTTCCCTCCTTCAAATCATAGATTGGTATCTTGGGTACCATTTTTCCATAATATTGGATTGGTGGCTATTATTTTTGCAACGATATACCAAGAGAGACATACGCATTTGCTAAAGACAGAAGCGTTTATGGCGAATCCTTCGCTTTGGTTACGTGCAATTTCGGAGTGTAGAGCAGATATAACCGTTGCACCTGATTCTGCATATGATCTTTGTGCAAAAATAATTGATTCAAAATTGGCAAGTAATTTTGATCTGTCTTCACTTAAGATGCTTGCAAATGGTTCTGAAATGGTAAATCCTCAAACAGTGGAGAACTTCAGTACTAAATTTAACATAGAGAAAAGGCGTTTTGTAGCATGCTATGGATTGGCGGAAGCGGTTTGTGGAGTAAGTTCGGCAAGTGATAAATTTGAAGCATATCGTATAGACTATAATGAATATAAAGCGGATAGATTTCAAATAGCGACATCTGCTTGCGAAAAAACGAAGGAAGTTGTAAGTCTTGGAAAAATAGCAAAATCTATTAATCTTGTAATAGTAGATATTAAGAATCCGTCAAAAGAAGTATCAAGTAAAGATAAAATTGGTGAGGTATGTATTAGAGGAAAAGCAGTGGCATCTGGGTATTTGGGAAATGTTGAAGATAATAAAAACTTTCAACAAAAAATAGAAGGACATGAGGGCTTGTATTATCGAACTGGAGATATGGGAGTGATACAGGAAGGAAATCTTTTTTTAACTGGAAGAATTAAAGAGCTGATCATCATTAATGGGCATAATATATGTTCTGCTGATATTCAACAAGTTATTAAAAAGAATATTCCTATTTTGCAAAATGAAGTAATCTGTGTGTTTTCTTTAAGCATTGAAAAGAAGGAAAGAGTGGTAATCTGTATTGAATCGGACAGTGCCAATATTGATTATGCTCAGATATCATCTGAGATAAGTAAACTTGTTAGTGATAATTTTGATGTTTCACCATTTGAAGTGCTATTTGTTAAAAAAAGATCCTTAACAAGAACCGATAATGGAAAATTGAGAATTCATAGTATAAGGAGAGTTTACAAAGCGAATTGTTTAGAATTGATTTATTCCAGCAGAAAAGAAGTTTGTGAAGATATCATATTGACAGAAGAATGCGCGGATGAAATTGAAGAAAAGGTAAAAAGAATCTTTGAACATATATTGAAAATTAAGGTGTTGAATACAAATGATAGCTTTCTTGAACTGGGAGGGAACTCGTTTGATACCTTAGAGTTGGTTTCTCAAATTGAAAGTGAGTTTAATAATTCATTTGACGTAAGGGAGATTCTGTTTAATCCAACAGTGAAGGGAATAGCGGAACAGATAAGGGATAAAATATACGACGATAATATCACTGCACGAAAGATGGATCTCTATAAGGAGTGTATTCTAGATGATGATATTATATTACAAAGCGAATATAACAGTAGTCCAGGTGAATCAAAAATATTCTTCCTTACAGGAAGCACAGGATTTTTGGGTGCGTATTTAATTAGAACACTTATCGAATCTGTTTCAAATAAAGAGATGAAACTTTACTGCCATTGTAGAGCGAAAACGAAAGAGGAAGGTTTACAGCGTATTATAAAGAATATGAAGCACTTTGAATGCTGGCAGGATTCTTATGAGAAGTATATATATCCAGTTTTGGGTGAACTATCTTGTTCACACATGGGGATTGAAGATGAAGAATATAATAGATTGATAAATGAGGTCGATTGTATTTACCATAATGGAGCACTCTTGAATTTTATGTTTCCTTATGAATATTTAAGAAAAGCAAATGTAACAGGAACAAAGGAATGTTTAAGATTTGCGTGTACTGGTAAGGCGAAGTATTTTAACTATATATCATCTTTTAGTGTATATGATAATCCAAGTCATTTTAAAACAATTGCTTATGAAGCAGATCGATTAGAATCGGCAGATGGATATTTCTTAGGGTATTCTGAAACAAAATGGGTATCTGAAAAACTAGTTACCATGGCGGAAAAACGTGGGTTAAGGGCAGCAATTTATAGACCAGGGGATATTACAGGAAGTGTAAAAGAAGGGATATGGGACATGGGGGATCTTGTAAGTCGTGTACTTGTGTCTTGTGTTCAAATGAAAAAAATTCCGAATATACCAATAAATATTTTCTTCACACCCGTTGATTATGTAAGTGAAGCGATTATTCATATTTCTTTGCAAAAAAATGCATATTTTATGGCGTTTAATATTGTTAATACTAAGATTGTTAATACAGACGAATTAGAAAAGATTATACAAGAATGTGGTTATGGTGTTGAACGAATACCTTATGGGGAGTGGCAAAGGGAGTTATTAATGTCGGATACCGGAAGAAATTCGTTGAAGATTTTGGACTGCCTATTTAAGGAAAGTGAAGATGATGAAAGAAGCATAGTAAGACGATATGGAGATCTTGAAGCAGTTTTTGATACTACAAATGTAGATGCTTTTCTTGATGACACTCCTATTCGGTGTCACCCTGTTGATAAAACATTACTATCAAAATATTTTGAATATTTTGAAGCGAAGGGATACATTACTGTGAACGTTACGTGTGAACAGTAACAGGGATATATTAATCAAGTATAAGGAGGCATAGGTGAAAAAATGGAAAAAGAAATAATAGTTTCAAAAGATGGAAGTGGAGATTATGTAGATATACAGTCGGCAATTGATGCAATTCCAGTAAGTAATGCAGAGCCGATTACAATACGTGTTCGTGAAGGAATATATAAGCAAGTAATAACAATTCATGAGAATCAATCGTATATTAAGCTAGTAGGGGAAGGCATTGATAAGACAGTTATTACCTATGATAATTATGCAGGTCTTGTTAATGAAGAGGGAGAGAAGTTAGGAACATTTCGAAGCCCTACGGTGTTTGTCAATGGAAGTCATTTTAGTGCGGTAGGAATTACATTTGAGAATTCTTATTTTCAACCGGGTTTTGATGCAATGGGAAGACAAGCGGTTGCAGTAAGTACGAGTGGAGAAGGCAATACATTTATTGAGTGCTCGTTTAAGGGATATCAGGATACTTTGTATGCAAAGGAAGGTTCTTGCTACTTTTTGCATTGCTATCTCGAAGGTGATGTGGACTTTATATTCGGTGCAGCTCGCGCGGTATTCGAAGAATGTCAAATTCATTCGCTAAATCGTGAATCATTGACGGAGAATGGTTATGTTACGGCAGCAAGTACAAATGCAAGAGACGAATATGGATTCTTACTACTTAATTGCAAGTTAACAGCAGAAGAAGGTACGGCGAAGAACTCTGTTTATCTTGGAAGACCATGGCATCCAAGTATGCGAACTGAGCCAGTATGTGCGGCTACTGTGTTTATGAATTGTGAATTAGGGGAGCATATTCGGGAAGATGGTTGGACGAATATGCATGAGGCATACCCTGAAACTGAGAGATTGTATGAATATGAGAATACAGGTCTTGGTGTATATGTGAATGAACAAAGACGACAATTAACAGAGGAAGAGGCAAAAACATATACGAAAGCAAATGTATTGGGCTGGTAGATGAAAGTCGAATCCATCTTGTAATATAGGAACTAATGTGGTAATCTAAATGACGGTATGTATTTAGGTTACCATTTAAATTGTTTTTGTATAGAGCGACAGTGCTAATTTCAAAAACGAGGTTCAAATTGGAATTGTAGTCCTAATTTAAAAGATAATCAGAAATGGTTGCGTTTTATCTGTGAGAAAGGCAGGGTTACTATTATGAATTCGAAAACAAAATCAGGTTGTGAATGTTGTAGCAATTATGTATATGATGAAGAATATGGTTATTATGAATGTGAAGTAAATCTAGATGAAGATGAAATGGTTCGTTTTCTGCAAGATAAATTCTTTAACTGTCCGTATTTCCAACTTGATGATGAATATAAGATTGTAAGAAAACAGATGTAATGCGTGGAGGCAAGATTTAAAAATGAAACAGAAAAAAACAAAAGAGCAATATTTAACAAAAACAATTGTTGTATGTTTGATAGCAACAATATGTTGTACATTGTGGGGAAGTGCGTTTCCAGCAATTAAGCTTGGATACAAGTATTTTGAAATCGGTGCAAATGATTCTGCAACACAGATTCTATTTGCAGGATGTCGTTTTACACTAGCAGGAATATTAACGGTTCTATTCGGAAGTATCATGAACCGTAAAGTATTGATACCTAAGAAACAATCGTATAGCAAAATATTTATATTATGTTTATTTCAAACGGTGTTACAATATATATTCTTCTATATAGGATTAGCGAATACATCGGGTGTGAAATCAGCAATTATTAATGGTTCTAATGTGTTTATGTCTATTATTATTGCATGCGTATTCTTCCGACAAGAAAAATTGACTTGGAAAAAGATGATAGGATGTATTCTTGGATTTGCCGGTGTTGTAGTAATCAACCTAACAAAAGGTGGAATTGATATGCACATGACATTTACAGGAGAAGGATTCATTCTAATCTGTACAATCGCTTATGGATTGTCCTCTGTTATTATGAAGAAGTATTCAAAGCACGAAAATCCAGTTGTTTTAAGCGGCTATCAATTTTTTGCTGGTGGAATTATTCTAGTAATACTGGGTCTGCTAAGTGGCGGAAAACTTACTGTAATCACAGGCAAAGGAGTTGCGATGTTAATTTATTTAGCAATGTTATCTGCTGTAGCATACTCATTATGGGGAATCATCTTAAAATACAATCCAGTATCCAAAGTAGCAATCTATGGTTTTGTTAATCCAATCAGTGGTGTAATCCTATCTTCTTTATTCCTACATGAGAAAGGACAATCCTTTGGAATAAAGGGCGTAGTAGCATTAGTATTAGTTTGTATTGGAATCTTTGTTGTAAATTATCAAGGTAATGGCTTAGATGTAAAGCTGAAAGCAAAAGGATACAAAGAGGAGTTGACGGATTAAGATGGGAAAAGAAGAGATACTTGCGTATGCTCTAACTAAGATAGGTGCGTATTTAGATTATCCATTTGGTGAAATACCTATCTGTGTGAAGGTAGAGGGAAAAATCTTTGTGGAATTGTATCCAGAGTCTACTGACTATAAGATTACATTACGATGTGAACCTATGTTAGCCGATTTTTATCGTCAGCAATATCCGAATATTGTTGTAAGGGGATACCATTGTCCACCAGTACAACAGCCATATAAGAATACCATATATATAGATCAAATTGATGAGAAAATGTTATTCGATATGATTGACCACTCATACAGTCAAGTAATTGCCAGAATGACGAAGAAGCAACGATATAAAGTATTAGATGCCATTGATAAGAAGCAATTAGTAGAATGTGGTGCCATTTATTTTGAACGAATAGAAGAAGGATTTCGTGGGTATGAGAACAAGATACTTGAAGGAAGCAGGGAAGAATTAAAAAGTGCCGTATACTCACTTTGGCAAGACAATGGAGAAGAGAATGCCTATGTAGATTGGTATTATGGGACATTGCAAGCAGAGGAAAAAGAGCGGATTCGAGATGTCTTATCAGCTGAGAGCAAAGCAATATTAAGTCGTTATGAAGCATGGACGGATTTGATGTTTCTGCCACTGAATAAGGAATTGTTTGATTTAACAATGGAGTTAAATCAAACAGAAGCATTATTTTGCACATATTATTTTTGCAAATCGCCTTGTACCGTGTGGGGAAATTATGATAATAAATATCAGTGTTTTATGTTGAAATCATAACGATATAGTTTGTCAACATACATTAATTGAGTCAAGTTCAAATAAGCATTAACATATCTATAAGATATCAGTAAAGAAGTTATATAAAAGTTTTTTATAAAATGCGTAAACGTTTTAGTAATATAAAATACGTGTACGTATTTTATTAAATTCTTAATATCAATAAGATATAGTGGAAATAGTTTGGGAAAAATGAAACTGTTTATAATCGAAAAGGGAAGGACATAGTCCAGAATAAATCTGTTAAATAAAATATAATTAGAAAGTTGTGGTACATACAATGAAGGATTTAACGAAAGGAAAGCCAATCACATTAATTTTTCAATTTGCTTTTCCTGTACTGATTGGAAATATATTTCAGTTGCTATATAATTTAATTGATACAAGAATTGTTGGAGAAACACTAGGAGAGCAGTCGTTGGCAGCAGTAGGCGCAACAAATTCCATTAATTCATTGATAATAGGCTTCTTGTTAGGATTAACAAATGGTTTTGCAATAAATGTTGCAAAGAGTTTTGGAGCAAAGGATGAGAAGGGATTACGAAAGTCAACAGCAATGGCAGTTGTGTTAGGTGTTGTGACAGCAGTGGTACTTACTGTGTTAAGTGTCGTATTTTTAATGCCACTATTACGAGTTTTAAATACACCAGAAGAAGTAATTGAGCAATCTTATACG
Organism: Anaerosporobacter sp.; assembly: GCF_031551385.1. Lineage (GTDB taxonomy): Bacteria > Bacillota > Clostridia > Lachnospirales > Lachnospiraceae > Anaerosporobacter. Next base: position 78 of record NZ_JAVBNS010000191.1, on the reverse strand, counting down.
TATATTCGAATTATCTTCCTTGGTATGATTATTGCGCTGTTATATAATATTTGTGCAAGTGTTTTACGTGCAATTGGT
>NZ_JAVBNS010000093.1:0-4229 GCF_031551385.1 Anaerosporobacter sp. | reverse complement strand
ACCACATAATAACATTGCAAATTCATCACCCCCAACACGACCACAAATATCATTTGGCTTAGCATTTTTCTTTAACATTTGAGCAAGGTCAATTAATAATACATCTCCAGCAAGGTGTCCTTGAACATTATTTACCATCTTGAAATTGTCAACATCTATAATTAGTAAAGCATAGACAAAATCGTCATGCGGAACCGATAACATAGCAGTAGCTTGACTTTGGGTAGTAGTCTTATTGTATAAGTTGGTAAGTGAATCGTGTTCAGCACGGTTGCGCATTTGATCAAGATTTCGTTTGTCGCGGTCAATGTCAACAATTGAGCCTAAAAGGCGAACAGTATTTCCCTGTTTATCAAACTGAGCTGTTCCACGCTCTCGACACCAAAGCCATTCCCCGGTTGATGTAGCAATACGGACATCTATTTCAGCTTTTGGAGCTCCATTATACAGACTATCAACAAAAGCTTGTTGATTTGCTTGGTCATCAGGATGTATATGCGATATAAAGCGAGATTGAGTCCCATTTGAAACGGTGTTTGGTACATATCCAAACTTTTTCTCCCAATTTGAAGAAACAAATAAGTTATCTTTTATCAAATCTAATTCAAAAAGGACATCATTAGTTTGCTCAAGAACAATTTGATGTCTTTCTAAGTTTAAACGTAAATCTTCTGTGGAACGCATTGCACGGCTGTTATCTTGTAATATACAGTAGAAATACTCACCAGAACAATCAGAGCATAAATGTCCCTGGTCATGTATCCATATCAAGTGTCCATCTCTATGAATGCCTCTGTAAAAAATATCGTTATCAGTAGCTAGGTTTTTTCTTTGAAGGGCTTTATTTAAGGCATCTCTGCGATCACCCTCATAAATTAGTTTAAGAAAACTACCACCCATTTCCTCGTTTAGCTGTTCAATACTGTCATATCCAAATAACTGAAGAAAGTTGCGACTGCAGTGTTTAATGGAAAGCTGCTCATCGTTAGAACACGTAAACACACCACCGGGAAGATTGTTAACAAGATTTAGAAGTTCTTGCTCACGTATTTTAAGTAGAGAAGTGGTTTCATCTAATTTTCTTTGTAATTCGCTATAATCATAATTTTTATTATCCATATTGCACCTTTCTAAATTATGTGTATTATTGAAAATCTCTTATCTCTCCAGCACCTGACCTAAAGTTATGTTTAGGTATTAAAATAATAGTATTATAAAAATATAAAAAAGTCAATTCAAGGAAGATAAAACCATGTTAGGTATGTAAAATACTATCAAATAATGAGATTGCGGAAATTTTAAAAGAAAGTATGCAAACTTTGTTAAAAATATAGCAATTTTCAAAGAAATGTATTATAATAAATAAAATGTGAATCATTATAAATGATACATTTAATAAAATAATATTGGAGGGTTTCAAGATGAAAGGATATGGAATGATAGCTGTTGATCAGCCGGGATGGATAGAGAAGGAGAAACCAGTAGCAGGGCCATTAGATGCAATAGTGCGTCCGATTGCGGTTGCACCATGTTCGTCAGATACTCATGCATTGCATGGAGGAATTGGTGAAAGAACAAATCTAATTCTTGGACATGAAGCAGTTGGTGAAATAGTTGAAGTTGGTGAGTTAGTTACCAGATTTAAAGCAGGCGACAAAGTTGTAGTAGCTTGTACTACTCCTGATTGGTTGCAACCAGCAGTACAGGGAAAATATAATGCTCATGATAATGGAGCAATGCAAAGCTTTAAATTCCTTGGTTCAAAAGATGGTGTAATGGCAGAATACTTCCATGTAAATCAGGCAGATGCAAATCTTGTACTATTACCTGAAGGAATGAAACCAGAAGCAGCATTAATGACAGTAGATATGATGTCTACAGGATTCCATGCTACAGAGCTTGCAGAAGTAGAGTATGGTGATTCGGTTGTTGTTATCGGAATCGGACCAGTAGGATTAATGGCAGTAGCAGGTGCACAGCTTAAAGGTGCAGGAAGAATTATGGTTGTAGGAACAAGACCAAACTGTGTTAAGATTGCAAAAGAGTATGGTGCAACAGATGTAATTAGTTATAAAGACGGAGATATTGTTGGTCAAGTTATGACTCTCGTACCGGGTGGTGTAGACAAGGTTATTATTGCCGGTGGAAATCAGGAAACATTTGCACAAGCAGTATCTATGGCAAAGGCAGGCGGTGTTATTGCTAATGTCAACTTCTTTGATCCAACAGATGTACTTACCATGCCAGCATACCTTTGGGGACTTGGAATGGCAAACAAAGATATCCGTGGTGGATTCTGTCCTGGTGGAGCACTTCGTATAGAAAAACTGTTAAATATTGTAAAATATGGACGTGTAGATACTACTAAGTTAATTACACATACATTCCATGGTTTTGAAAGCATGGAAGAGGCATTTAAATTAATGGATGAAAAGCCATCAGACTTGATTAAACCTGTAGTTCTTATAGATTAATTCAGACATCTAAATATAAATAGTTAATTAGACCATTCATATTATGAGTGGTCTAAACTCTTGTGTGCCCTATATGGGCACAATTTTAAGGAATATATTAATACTAACGTATAGAAGAAAGGCATGCTTTAACAGTAAGATAAAAGCATAAATGGTGTCGCAGAATGTTGAATATATTGATTGGAGTAGTAATTACAATCGTTTTAATTACTATTGCAGCGTTGATATTTATAAAAGTATGGTCACCTGTTGGTGGTTCAGTTAGTTCAGAGGATAAAAAGGATTATTCAAAACGTGCAGATAATTATAAGAATGGAAAATTTATAAATAAAACAGAACGTTCAATTATGGGAAGTTGGAGTGATCCTTATTTTAGTCGAACTACCGGAAAAGGTAAAAAGCCAAAGGATACACTTCCTGCAATGGAGTCGGAAATATTAGGTGAATTTGGCAAGGAAGATTTTACAGTTACGTGGTTTGGTCATTCAACATTGTTAATGCAGATATCAGGTATGAACATATTGATTGATCCGGTGTTTAGTAAAGTTACGTCTCCGGTTTCTTTTGTGGGTGCTAAGCGTTTTAGTCCTCTTGGTATTAAGAGTGATAATTTGCCACATATTGATATATGTATTATTTCGCATGACCATTATGATCATCTTGATTATGATTCAATTTTAGAAATAAATGATAAGGTTGATTTATTCATTGTACCATTAGGTATAGAAAAACATCTGGAAAAATGGAATGTTTCCAAAGATAAAATACAAAACATGGCTTGGTGGGAAGAGAAAGAAATCAATGGACTTACAATTGGATGTACTCCAGGCAAGCATTTTTCAGGAAGGTACCTATTTGATAGTGGGCAAGCCTTATGGGCATCATGGGTGTTTATTAACGATTACATAAAGGTTTTTGAAACCGGAGATACAGGATATTCACCTCATTTTGAAGAAATTGCAGAAAAATATGGTGACTTCGATTTTGTAATGACTGAATGTGCACAATATAATAAAGTATGGCATGATGTACATATGTTTCCGGAAGAGGCGATTGAAGCCGTAAAGACACTTGGCTCATCTGTTGTTATGCCTGTCCATTGGGGAGCCTTTTGCTTATCAAACCATTCATGGGATGACCCGGCAGAAAGAGTTACACTGTATGGTGAAGAAAATGGAATTACTGTGCTGACTCCATTGCTTGGGCAGACGGTTAATTGGAAACAAAAAGAAAGCTATCAGGATAGATGGTGGAGAAAATATAATTAAGAGGAGGCAATAGCTAGTTGCTTAGAGAAAATTTATCCAAATCAGGAACCATGTTTAGTAATTATAAGTTATCAGAAGATATTTTAACAGCCCTTGAACTACTCAGATATAATGTGCCAACAGATATTCAAAAAGAAGTAATACCCGCCATGTTAGATGGAAAACGTGTTGTGGCTAAAGCACCAACAGGGAGTGGTAAAACGGCTGCATTTGCAATTCCGCTATGTGAAAGGGTTACTTGGGATGAAAATATGCCTCAGGCAATAATACTGGAGCCAACAAGGGAACTAGCTGTGCAAGTTAGGGATGAAGTATTTTGCATAGCCAGAAAGAAGAAGTTGAAAGTGCCAGCGGTATTTGGTGGATTTCCTATTGATAAGCAGATACAGACACTTAGACAAAAATCCCATATTGTTGTGGGAACGCCCGGCAGAGTTATGGACTTGATTAGGAGAGGAAGCCTAAAACTTGAGAAAATATCTCATGT
>NZ_JAVBNS010000154.1:0-8558 GCF_031551385.1 Anaerosporobacter sp. | reverse complement strand
AAAAAAGAAATTTATACAGGGAAAATATATACAGAAAAACATGAGTATACTATTCAAATTCGTTTACGTCAAAGTGACATATATAGAAAGGGTATTGAAGAGCTGTACCAAGCATTTATTCGGAATGGAGTAATTTGGACGACTCTTAATTGCCCTTATGTTGAAAAATTTGCAGACGTGCATTTAATTGGAATAGATGAAAAAATGGAGCTTGGCGAGGAGATTATAGATATCCAGTTTGATCTTGGAGAATACAATAGATATCAAAAAAGAGATATGGTTCCGTTATGGAATGTGAAAACAGTGTTGCTTCCAAGTTTAACATTCCCTGTTCCTGCCGATGACCATGTGAATTATCAACATGAAGTAACATTGGAAAAGGAAGGAACAGAGCATGGATATCTTGTATGCCTTGATGAATCCTTTAATGGATATGTTAAAAGAAGAGAAGATACATTGACATTGATTGCTCCTGTGTCAAATATGTCTAATTGGGAAATTAAAAAAGTGGTTACACCACCAAAAGAAACTACACTTAGAAGCAATATATATGATTTGATGACAAATCAGACACAAAATAGTTTTATTAATCGCTTTAGTAAGAAACAAGGAAAGGTAATTCGAACAAAAGCAGAGTTGGTTCGCGTGATTCAGTCATTTGAGGTGGCAAAATCTATTCATTTAGTGGAATTTACAATTATGGATTCTTCAAAAAAGAAAAAAGAGAGTTATCCAATGGATTTCTTTTTGGTGGACGAGATACGGGAACAAAATAGTAAGAAAATATTATTACTGGATTTTCAAGCGGAAGAATTTGATTTTCTTACTAGAGACAAAATCAGTTTTCTTGTATCGGAGTTACAGCAATATTTTCCTGAATATCTGTGTGAAGGAAGGTTGTTATCTTGAATTATATCTGGGATTTGATTATAGAAGTAGAGAGGCGAGGAATACTAAAAAAACAATTAAAATTTGTGAAAGCAAAAAGATATTCCCCTTATATGGAACTGTCTTTTGAGGACTTGAATAAGACCGTCCTTGATGAGAATGAAAGTCATGCAGTAAAAGGAAAGAAAAAAAGAAACAGTAAAGCAATTTATGAGATCGAAGTGAATCCATACTATCGATTTTACGAAATTTTTCGAGATATGTATTCCTTAGATGACAGCGAGCATGAGGAGTTAAAAGAGGTACTCTTTGATTTGCTAATACATCATCTTTCGGATACAGATGCCTATATGGGTATGAATAAATGGGAGTTTTATAAGGGGCTTCTACTCGATGATATCAAAAATAATTTCTTTGGCAAGAACGCATATCAACAATTTTTAATATTTACAGAAGTAGAGAGACAGTACTTGCTTACAAGGATTCTAATGCTTTATGAAGTAGGAGAGTCTTTGTTGCTATTCAAAGAAACGATACATACGATTTTTAATAATAGTGCAATCTATATCAACAGAAGAGAGAAAGATGAAATCTTAATTTATCTTGGTGTGTCAAAGTCAAAGAGGTATGAAGAGAAACTTACATTTATTCTGGATTTCTTTTTACCCGTAAAATATGAGATTCGTTTGTACTGGGATAAGCATTTTGGAGTAATTGGGGAAGATAAGACGATGCATGTGAATCAGATTGTATTATATTAATCTTTTACGTTTCAATCGGGAATAGGGAGGAGAGACAAGAAAATGCAGTCAAATCCATTAAGAAGTTCGAATAAATATAATGGCTATAGGAAAAGTAATCTTGTTACTATGACAACAATACAGTTAAAAGAAATATGTATTAAGGAAAAAATAATTAATGGAATACTAAATCCTCTTAATAGAGGAGAACTTATAGATAAGATAATGAGATTTAGGGGAATACCAGAAGACCTTTTAATTAGGAAGCATTGTGAAGGTGGTTTTGAAAGGGTTGGAGAAACAATACTAAAAAAGATAGGTACAAAACGTGAAGGAAGTCATAGTATTGTTAATCCCTCTAAGATGATTTTTTATACAGGTTTAGAGATGACAGAATATGAAGGTTACTCTGTGAAGATAGAAGAACATGTATCTAGTGTTGAAGAAAGAAAAGAAAAATGTTTTTATCTGAATAATACGAATGCATTATTAATGGACGAAACAAGAAAACTATGTGGGATACTTAATATCGTATCAAGTGGTGATGAACAGACATTTTATTTAATCAAGTCAAGTGCGCAGGAGATTGAGATAAGTCAAAGTAAGCAGTATTTTATCTATTATTTCGATAAAAAAGAATCAGATTATTTGTTCTACAGTTATTACGAAGGGGAAGATAAGCCAGTAATACTTGATTATTATCAAGTTCCCTTAGCAAATGTAGAGGTAAGAGAGGTAGAAGATACGAATGCAGTACTAGCAATTGATTTTGGCTCAACGAATACAACTGTGGGTGCTTATCTTGATTATAACTATATAAACTTGGTTGATGAAAAGGATGTTTCCAATGGAAGTACTCGTTTAGATGATATCAATATTGCTCTATTTCAAAATACAAGTGTATCTTCTAATGAGTTTAGTCCTGTTATCCCAACATTAGCAAGTGTAGCAAAGTGTACGAATGATGAAGCCATTTTCCATTTTGGTTATGAAGCCGAAGCGGATTCAAAAATAAAATTTTATGATGAAAATTTTAGCATATTTTATGAAATGAAAAGGTGGGTTGAAACATATAACCAAGAGCAAGATATAGTCGACATAAAAGGAAATACAATGACAATAACACGTGGAGAAATTATTCGGAATTACCTGCTATATGTGATAAGAAAAGCCGAAGACCGTTTTAAGTGTCGCTTTCATAAGTTGCATTTGTCTTGTCCAGTAAAACTAAAAGAGCAATTTTCGCAAATGTTTGAGGAGTTATTATGGGAATATGAGTTGATGACTCAAGAAATGCTAGATGAAGGAAGTGCGGTACTTTATAATACCATTCACAATATGATTGGTAAGAAGACATATTATAATAACGAATATTTGTCCGCCATGATAATTGATTGTGGTGGTGGAACAACCGATTTGTCCTCCTGCAAATTCAGAATAACAAATGAAAACTCTACGTATAGAGTGAATATCGATACCTCTTATGAGAATGGCGAAGCAAACTTTGGAGGAAACAACATTACATACCGAATTATGCAATATCTGAAAATAGTGTTAGCAGCGTATTATATGGATCACTGCAAAGTTAATGTTAGTGATTATATTGATGAGAAAGAGATGGACATTTACCGCGCCGTAGACAGTAAAGGGAGACAGGGCGTTTATGAAGCGTTTGAGAGAGCCTATCAACTTGTAGAAAAAGTAATACCAACAAAGTACAAGGAGTTTGAAAATAGGAGCAAGGAAGAATACTTCTTAGTAAAAAACAACTTGGATTTTCTTTTTTCTATTGCGGAACAATTAAAGAAGAAGTTTTATCAATATAATAATTCTTCAAGGATAAAGTTTGCCCTAAAGGAAGCGATGAGTCCAGATGACTGCGATTTAATCGTATTAGATGCTTGGAACTTAGTTATCCGAAGAAATGACAAACTTTGCTTACAACATGAAATTCCAGAAATCGTATTCTGCAAGATGGATATCGATAAGTTAATGAAAGCGGATATCTATTGGATTATCAATCGATTTTTAGGGGATATGTTTGAAACAGGTGAATTAGAAGACTATTCGGTGATTAAATTATCAGGACAATCCTGCAAAATAGATTTATTCAAAGATGCAATAAAAGAATTCATACCAGGAAAATGTATTGATTTTAGAACGAGTAAGCAGGAAGCACATAATGTTTTTGACTTGAAAATGGCATGTGTGAGAGGTTTGATTCAATATATTCATGATGTAGAAACAGGAAGAGTGCGAATGGAATTAAACACAATCGATAAAAAAATACCATATATGATTGTAGCATATACCCATGAAAATACCAAAAAAATCTTAATTAATCAGATTGATACAAACCAAGGATATGGTTATCTTTCATTGGGTAAAGAGTTGACTAAAGTTGAATTTCTTCTTTATGGTGAAGATGGTGAGGTGAAATACCGATATCCTTACTATAACGATGCAAGCAATTATGAGCCATATACGTTTGAAGAAATCAGTGAGCGGTATGAAGAATACAGCAATTGCATCGTTCAGAGTGAAACCGATACGATTAAAGATTACGAAGTGAAATTTTTCGTATTTGCAGCAAATGACAGATGGGGATTCTATGTTGTGCCAATAGCAAGGGAAGAAACACAGCTATATCTTGGTGAGGAAAAATACTATGCATTTGAAAACAACATATGGGAAGTGAATTTCTTTGATGGAACAAAATAGGAGGCAGGCATGTTTCAAGACAAATATCCGCATTTTAAGCGAGACAGTATATTAAAATCAGAGATGTTGATTAACTTGATGGAGTATCCACGAGATATGTTCTCGCTTGTGTACGAGGACTATTCAGACGGGATAATTACAGGGGTGGATGTTACAGTAAAAGATAATGAGATGGCTGATAATGCTGTTGTAGAGAGTACATTTGATTCTGATGAAGATCAAATTATTGTGAAATCAGGAATTATTAAGCATCAAGGAAAGTTATATTTGATGAAAGAGAAACAATATATTGGATATGAAGCAACAGAAAAGAAGATGATACTGAAAGTTGTGTTTGATACTCCAGTGATTACAGCAGATTTTACAACCTCTCGCGCAAAGATTGTGCTATCCGATGAACCTGTTCAGGGAGAAGATGAAATGGAACTGTGTCGATTTCTCTTAAAAGCAGGAGCAAAACTGCGACAAAACTATCAAGACATGGATGATTTTACGACGGTACATAACACGATAAACAGGCTCTATGTTCCGTATGCAGGGATTGGCGGAACAACCATTGCACCAGAAATAACATACTATTTTGGAGAAGCATTGATGAAGAGTAATGTTACGAATCCATATGATATCGCGTTTGCGATGCAATGTATGCAGAATAAGCAAATCCATAGACCACTTATTATGCAATACTTGAAATTGCGTATGGGAGCGACAGAAAATATTAATAATGAGCAGATACATTCTTACTTTGCTTCTATTCTGGCAGAGGTACAAAAGGGAAGAGGCAGTCGTAGTGCAGGAACAAGAACGGGAAGAAGGGTGATTGTAGATTGATGATAGTAGAGAATAAAGATAAAGATAATGATAGTGATTATAAGAGATTGATTCCGTATATTGAGGGAATGGTGCCGGTTTATATTGATGCGGAGCTTGCTAGAGAGGATGTTGCGGACAAAGGGATTGTGTATCAGTTGTTGTGTAGTATACCTGAGAAGATATCGGTATAGGAGATAAAAGAAGGGGTGTGGAATATAATATGAAGAGAATTGTATTATTAGGAATGGTATTGTGTATGCTGGTTGGGAATGTAGGATGCAGTAGTACAAAAAAAGTGAATGAAAACTTGAATAGGATAGAAGCGGAACAAGGGGAAGATACAGCAGGACAGAATATTGAACAAGAAACTAGTCAAGAAAATCAAGAAGATCAAACGACACAAGAGAATATAGAAAACGTCCCGAAAGAAATTGCCCCGATAAATGCATCTGATTTTGCGATAACGGATGGGGAGAATCTGGTTTTGCTGGATTCGCTATATGATGATTTTGAGACTCCGGAAGAGGAGATTGAAAAAGGCGCTAGTGTTAATAATTATGTTGGGGAAGTATATGTAGGCGAATATGTTTACAAGACTTTTTATCATAATTTTAAAGATTTTAATATATATACTTCAAATACAAATTATACATTTAGGGGAGTCGATTTTGATACATATTATATTACACAAATTGATTTGCGGACTGATAAATATAAGACAGCAAGAGGAGCATATATTGGAATTGATATAAAGGAAGTGTTGGAACTGTATGGTGAGGGAGAGATTATTTCTGATGATTATGATGAAAAGGCTTGTATGAGGTTAATGTATCAATATGAGAATTATTTATTATCTTTTGTTTACAATGATAAAGATGTGGTTTTTCGTATTGTTTTAAGTGTAAGTCCAATAGAGGATGATAGTGAAGAAAAACCATCAAGTGATGAGATAATTGAAAAAGTAACAGAGGGTATAGATATTTATGATTATATTGATTGTAATGAACAGGAGTTTTTAGAAGAAACAGGATTAGAGATAGAAAAAGCACCTGATGGTGATGAGTATGATTCTTATGTAGGATATAATGAAATGATATCGGTTTACTTTAATAAGCATAAAATTATAATGATGCATTTGTTTGGAGAAATTCAAGGTTATAATCTCTTTGGAATAAATTGTGGGATGACGATTGATGATGCACTTGCTGTTTTAAAAGAAAGAGGGTTTGAATATTCCTACGATAATGAAATGGAGTGTTATGAAGTTGTATCAAAAGAAGATGATTCGTTTATATTGTATATTAGCATAGAGAAAGATATAGTTACAAACTTGTTTTATTCTATTAATGATTTTCCATGTAATTAGGAGGTATATGATGAGCTTATCTGCAGATGAAAAAAGAAAATTAGTGGTAAAAAAAATCAAATCGCGAGAGAATAAGAACAAATACAATAAGGAGAATTTAAGACTGAGAGTTGCAACTGGATATGGAGATTGCTCCTCTACAGTGGCGTGGGCATATAAAGAAGCAGTTAATATAGATATAGGTGGATATTCGGCAGCACAATATAGAAACAAAAAAGCAATCGATGTGGATTATTGTGAGGACTCATTGTATCCAAATACAGATAATTTGAAGGAAGCAGATTTGATTTTTTTTGTAGGAAATATGAATCGATTAGAAGATGATTGTGTTGGTCATGTAGAGATGTATATTGGTAATGGTCAGATTATGGGACATGGCTGGGGGATAGGACCAAAAGTACAAGATTTAAGGAAATATTGTGAAGGGCGAGGATATACGGATCATTATTTAAAAGCAAGAAGGTTTATTCTGGATGAGGGTGATAAAGATATTAATGTAACAAAAACAGATCTTTGGAAACCGCTTAAAGATAATAATAAAAAAGAGACAACTAGTAAGAATAATACAGGTTTAAGTCGTGGAAGTACAGGAGAAAAAGTTAAAAAACTACAAGAAAATTTGCTTTATCTTGGCTATAATCCGAAAGGAGTAGATGGGAAATTCGGTAGTGATACAGAAAAGGCAGTACTTGCTTTTCAAAAAGTAAATGGATTAACGCAAAGTGGTATTGTTGATGTAAAAACACAGGCACTGATTGATAAATTAGTGAGTGAGAAAAAAATCAAAGAAGCAAAATCAAAAGATACATCCGTTGTTGTAGAAGGAGCCACTTTAAAATGTTCCATGGGTACAATCACAACAAAACTAAAAGTTCCAAAGAGCCATGGTGCACAAATACAAGGAAAAAATCAAGCGACGGTCAAAGACAATGTTGTCAAAACCAATATTACGTCATTTGGTAATTGTAGTGTTACAAAACAAACCTGTAGCCCTGTGATTAAAGAGACATGGAAGAAGAGTAAAAGTAATTATAAGTTGAATAACGAACAAGTATTAACGAAAGAAAGTTGCTTACCATGTGTAAACAAGGGGATTATCACAATTGTTGATGATGGACAAAAAGAGACGACATCTACGAAAAAAACAACAGAAGCAACGGTGATTACATTTAAATGCAAAAGGATTTTGAAATATGGAAGTAGAGGAGAAGATGTTAAGCAGTTACAAAAAGTATTGAATCAGTTTAACTGCGGGAAATTGGTGATCGATGGGAAGTATGGACCTAAGACAAAAAAAGCGATTATAGAATTTCAGAAAAAATATGGGTTAAAACCGGATGGTATCGTTGGAGCAAAAACAAGAGCGAAGATTGAAGAATTGTTAAAAAAGGAAAAAAACGATGATAGTAAATCTCAAACAACTAAAACGACCACAAAGAAGGATAATACAACTTCAAAAAATAATACTACATCAACTACGACAAAAAATAATGATACAAAGAAAGAAGATACCACAAAGTCAAACGATTCGAATGAAAAGAAAGAAGATGCCACAAAGTCAAATGATTCAAATACAAAGAATATGAATGAAGAATCAAAAAAATATCTTGAAAATTTAAAGAAGAATATATCAGAATATCCGAAAGAAAAACAGCAATCATTATATGCGGCAGCTGAAGCATTGTTGCTTGAAGGTTTTAAAATGCCATTTGTTGCGGGTATTCTTGCTAACATTATTAAGGAGGGAGGAGTAGGAAAATTTGAAGGATCAAATTATGTACGACACCCTGAAAAGAAACCGAAATATCTTATTTATGTAGATAAGTATTTTAAATATGCAGAGAAGTATTCATACAAAAATATTACCGAGGTAGGAATTAAGTCTACAAGTGAGTTGGTAGAAGAATGTGTAAAATCAGGATATAAAGGGATGTTTGGATTAGGCTGTGTCCAATGGACAGGTCCACGTTGTACAAGCCTTGTGGAACAGTATAAAAAAGAATGTGGTAAGAATGCATATCCTACTTTTA
>NZ_JAVBNS010000100.1:0-6509 GCF_031551385.1 Anaerosporobacter sp. | reverse complement strand
ATATAGATTAATTATATCACTTGACCTTTCGTCAATGTCAATCATAAACAACTATTACAATTTGATTAAAATTTCGGAAAGTTTCTTTTCAGTTTTCTTTTCTTGGGTATAATAAGATATACACAATAGTTCTACATAGGTAAATGAAATAGAAAGAAGGCGATTATTATGTTGCAAATTAAAAATATTGCAAAGAAATATGTAACTGGCGATTTAACACAAACTGCACTTGATAATGTAAGTTTGAATTTTCGCGATAACGAGTTTGTTGCTGTATTAGGGCCAAGTGGTTCAGGAAAAACAACACTGCTCAATATTGTTGGAGGGCTTGACCGTTACGACGATGGTGATCTTGTCATCAATAGTATCTCCACAAAGAAATATAAAGATAGAGATTGGGATGCCTATCGAAATCACACAATTGGTTTCGTATTTCAAAGCTACAATCTTATTCCACATCAATCCGTTCTCTCAAACGTTGAGTTGGCACTAACCATCTCAGGTATTTCCAAAAGCGAAAGAAAAAGACGTGCAAAAGATGCTCTTGGGAAAGTCGGATTAGGAGATCAACTTCATAAAAGACCAAATCAAATGTCTGGTGGACAGATGCAAAGGGTTGCTATCGCTAGAGCATTGGTAAATGACCCTGATATTCTTCTTGCTGATGAACCGACTGGTGCATTGGATTCAGAAACTAGCGTACAGGTTATGGAGCTTCTAAAAGAAGTAGCGAAAGACAGACTTGTTATCATGGTTACTCATAATCCAGAACTTGCAGATGAATATGCAAACCGTATCGTAAAATTAAAAGACGGTAAGATTATTAATGACTCCAATCCTTTTGACATTGACAACTCTACTGTTGCTACACCTGAACATAAGAAGATGGGCAAAACTTCTATGTCTTTTTTAACTGCTCTATCACTGAGTTTAAACAATTTAAAAACTAAGAAAGCAAGAACCATTCTTACTGCTTTTGCAGGAAGTATTGGTATCATCGGTATTGCTTTGATTTTAGCTTTATCAAATGGTGTTAACGCCTATATTGATAACATTCAAAAAGATACGCTTTCCACTTATCCAATCAGTATCGCAAAGGAAAGTATTGATATGACTAGCATGATGTCTAGTATGATGAGTTCTAATAATAAAGATGGAATTAGTCACGATTTGGATAAGGTTTAGTCCAATAATATTTCAAGTACTATGCTTTCAACATTAAGTGAAGCTAGAGATTCCAACGATTTAGAATCATTTAAGAGATTTATTGAAAGCGATGAAACGAATATTAAAGATTATGTTTCTGCAATCCAATATGGATATAATCTTGATTTACACGTTTACAGTACTGATACCTCTGATGGCGTTCTACAACTTAATCCAAGTGAAGTTATGAGCTCTATGTCATTTGGTGGTGGCAGTCAATCAAGTAGTGCAATGAGTATGATGTCCTCTGACGTTTTTGAAGAAATGCTTGGCAATCGTGAGCTTTTAGAATCACAATATGATGTTTTAGCAGGACGATTTCCTGATGAATTTGCTAAAAATGAAGTTGTTATTGTTGTAGATGAGAATAATGAAATAAGTGATGCTTCTCTTTATTCCATTGGACTTATGGACCCAGATGAATTCTCTAATACATTAGAGGCTGTTATGGCTGGCGAAAAAGTTACGGTGCCTGAACAAGCTGAATTTACTTATGATGAAATTCTTGGTACTACATTTAAAGTTGTTCTCAATAGTGATTATTTTCAGTACAATGAAGCTGATGGTGTTTGGGAAGATATGCGTGACAATAAATCTTACATGAAAGAACTTGTAAACAACGGAATGGAATTAAAGGTTGTTGGTATCCTTCGTCCAAATGAAGATGCCAGTGCCGCTGCTATTGGTGGTACTGTTGCCTATACATCTGCACTTACAGAATATATTATTGAAGAGATTAATAAAAGCGACATTGTAAAAGCACAACTCGCTAACCCAGAAACAGATGTATTTACAAACATGCCTTTTAATTTAGATGAATATATAGAAGAACTTTCTATGGATGATGTAAATGAATTCATCGCAACACTTCCAGAAGAAGAGCAGGCACAGTTGCAAGGTATGCTTGCTGCTATGACAGAAGAAGAGATTATTGCTGCTTTTAAAGATAACCTTACTGCCGATGCTAACGAGAAAGCAACTTATGATGGTAATCTTTCTACACTTGGTGTTGTTGATTTGAATCAACCATCTTCTATTAATATTTATCCAATTGATTTCAAAGCAAAGGATAGCATTACTACGATTATAGAAGATTATAATTCTACACAAACAGATGACGGTCACGAAGAGATGACAATCACCTACACAGATATCGTAGGTTTAATGATGTCTTCTGTTACAACTATTATTAATATGATAAGTTATATTCTTATCGGCTTTGTTGCAATCTCACTTGTTGTTTCATCTATTATGATTGGAATTATTACTTACATCTCTGTTCTCGAACGTACAAAAGAAATCGGTGTACTTAGAAGTATTGGTGCTTCTAAGAGAAATATTTCAAGCATATTCAATGCTGAGACATTAATTGTCGGCTTTATCTCTGGTCTTATTGGAATTGGTGTTACACTACTTCTAATGATTCCTGCTAACGCAATTATCGAAGCAATCTCTGGCGTTTCTGGTATTGCTGCATTACCTACAACCGCTGCTGTTGTATTAATTATCATCAGTATGTTCTTAACATTTATTGCAGGATTGATTCCTTCAAAGAAAGCTGCGAAGAAAGATCCTGTTACTGCTCTTCGTTCAGAGTAAAAATTATTCATAACTAGAAGTGTAGCCACAAAAGGGAGCGGAAAAATATAATTCCGCTCCCTTTTATTAAAATTTTTTTTATTATTTGAAAATACATTTTTCAAGATATCGCCTTGTTTTTTCTACTTATACTTTCCTGCAACCGTGAATATATCCCAACTCGTTCCGTGATTTAATTCGTAACTTCCATAGCAGATATATACTTTTCCCTTTGTAAAATAAAATTTGTATGTCTTTGTATTCTTTATTATCTTGTATGCTGCATCATCTGAACCACAATATTTCTTTGCTGCCTTCAAAATCTTGTCTTTTGCATTACCTGAAATTACGTCATTGATTGTTAACTTCTTACCTGTCTTTAAATTATAATTCAAGCCATAATCTGTTTGATTATATACTCCACCAGCATACCATTCTTCTGTCATATGAAGACTCACAATATTATTTTTGTTATATGAAACCTTACATATCGTTTTGAAATAATACTGATCTTTTTCATCATAAAAAGCATTATTTTCAATGGCGCCCTCTGTATACTCTTGTATCGATTTTGCACTTTCAGACTTTAAAAACTTACTACTTTCTTTTTTTAACTGGCTATTTATCTTTTTAATAGCCTCTGATGTTCCTTCGAATTGAGGATATTGATAGTATACAACGCCTCGGACAATTCCGTCTTTATCTTTATATTCTTTCTTAGCTTTCTTCATTGTGTATTCTGTTGTTGTCTCTTTTTCCTTTGTAGTACTTGCATTTGCTTTCTGTGGTATTACTAATCCTGTCGTTATTAAACCTATTAACATAAGTTTAAATAATTGTTTCTTTAATCCTTTCATGAAATTCAAGTCCTCCCTGTTTTGATGTGAAAATGTTTCCATTTTATTGTAATATTTTGTTGCTGATTATTCAATCTCAAAATTATTACGTTTTCCTTAAGTTGGGACGACGATTCCAGTTAAACAACCGAAATTATGTAGTTTATCGGAGTTTATTCTCGCAAGAGACGCACTGAACAATTACATAATTTAGTTCTAAATTGAAATTTTTTATTGATTTATGCTTATTTTTGTTGTATAATCGTTCCAACCGGTTTATATTCTAATTTTTTACTATAACGAGATTTTCCTAGGTATATCTCTTAATTCAAGAGAGGAACATCATGTTCAAAAAATTTTTATCTTATATTTTTATAGCTAGTATTATTGTTTCAAACATTACTTGAATAGAAGGGAGTAACATGAATAGGTTAATTATAGTTGCACTGCTTTGTATGCTATCTTTTACTGCTTGCAAAAATAATAATAAACAAAATGTTGATATTGAACCAATATTAACATTAGAATCTACCTCTACACCCAATGATTCAACCGCAGAAAAAGGTTCTATTAATAATCCATATGATGGTCGAAATGAATCTTTTCAGATTACTTGCCAAGCACCTAACTGCGGTAAAGAGTCCGAGATTGTATTAGAATTTTCAGATATGGGTTTAATCAATGTAAAACATGGTTGGATGATAGAAGGACTTGTAACATTTGTTTCTGGAAACAATGCCACTCCTATCCATCTTAGTGACTATGTTACTGTCCAATATTATAATAAAGATGGTATGGTAGGATTAGGTTATAATATCTTTTTAGATAGTGATTCAGAGGGCAAGGAACTTATATTCAAAAAAAATAATCTTATTGAGGCCTCTATTCATAATACAACAAAACTCAAAGACTTCAACGGAAACATTCCAACTATCGGTTGTATTCAGTATCATGATGGAACTGAGCCTAAAGAAGTGTTTTTCGGCAAACTTAAATAGCTAAAATCTTTTTGTATAGATGAGAAAACTCTACCGTTCCTCTTAACCTAAAAGAGCACAAGGAACTGACTCAAAGTTCCTTTGTGCTCTTTTATTATTAAATGAGAATTTTTAGCATACAGAAGAAAGTTTTTCAATCGCTGTACTCTCATCTTCTACAAAGAATAAATCTTTTCCATGATTACTTTCATAGATAAAGTCCTTGAGTGGCTTGCTTGTATATTTTGAATAGTCCCCGTATATAGCAAACTTCACACCATAATTAATAAACTTCTGAATAATCTCACCAGCTAAGCAAGTACTTAATATAAAAAAGTCTTCTATGATTGCCTCTTTATTAATCGCGATTCTTTCGCAACCTGTTTCATATTTTACTGTCATAATTAAATCTAACGCTGATTGAGTGTCTGTTATTAGGCATTCCTCGCTATTAATAACCGCCACTGTCGTTTCATTTTGTTGAATCTTTTGAATATCCATCTTGTACCTCCTTATTGGTATTTTGTATATCTTATCTTGTTGCCCTATAAAAGTCAATCATTTTGAAACATCTTCTTGTTTTATTTTGAAACATCTTCTTGTTTTAATACGACATTCTCTATTCTTTTTGCTATATCAATCAATTCCTCAGTAAGAACCTTCTACTGATTACTCTTCACGATTAGTATAGTGTTTTAGAGAATATCTTGTCTTTCCTTGTGTCTTATTCTTATATTCAATTGCTTCTTTTGGGCAACCACAAATACATGCCATACAATGCGTACATTGATTTTCCCATACAGGTTTGCTATCCTTCATCGTAATGTTATTCAAAGGACACAGCTTTACACATTTTTCACAACCTATACATTTCTCTGTAACATAAAATCCCTTTGCTTGAACAAATATAGAATAGAACAGATTATTCACTGCACCGCTTTCTAGCTTACCGATAACTCCATTTGATTTATACTTGAAAAATTTCTTTCCTTGATGTATATATTCTGCAATCTCTTCTATTACCGTATCTGCTTTTTTTAGAAGTTCCTCTGCCTCTTTCTTATCAACACTTGGAAACATGACTAGATAATTATCTGGCATCAAAATCTCCGCAAACCCTTGTAACTCCCAATTCTTATATTGGCATAATTTCTTTACATGATGAATCGCATTCGCTGTCTCACCACCACAAGTCATTACAAAATAAACTTTGCTACTTCCAGTGAACTCAATTTTCCTTATCAATTCATCGACTACATGAGGGATTCTCCATGCGTATGTTGAACAGACAAATATAAAAGGTTTCGATTCTGATTGCTGCTGTTTCATTCTATTCTGCTTTAATAATTCATTCATGGATACAACCACATCATTTGTTTTTTGCGCAATTTTCTCCGCTACATGCTTACTATTTCCTGTTCCTGAAAAATATAAAACCATGCTCTCTCCTTCTCTAAAATGAGTCAAAGCCAATGTGAAATGCTTTATAATGCACACGGAATTCACCTTTCCCTATACAACGATTGCAATCCACCTTATAACTTAAAAATCATACTTTCTTTTTTTTCTTCCCTTTCGTTAAATCATAGCTCTCAATAATCATTCGCTCAACATCTGCATCTGGTACAGTTCCATCTAAAATAATTGAATTCCAATGTTCTTTATTCAAATGAAATGCTGGTATTACTGATTCAAATGTTCTTCTCCAAAAGTCTCTCCATTCCAAATCACATTTTACATTAATCCATATATGATTCTCTCTCTCAAATATCCAAGCAAATATTTTTTTATTTTCTTTATGCCTCATCACTGTCCAGTTTGAATCACTAAACGGATAGTCTTCATATACATTATCTAATTTACTGCAAAATGCAATTGCTTCTGTACGTTCGGTCATTTCTTCTCCCTTTTT
>NZ_JAVBNS010000291.1:0-4325 GCF_031551385.1 Anaerosporobacter sp. | reverse complement strand
CAAAGAGTTTAGATATCTTTGCAGTATGTTAATGGATTACTCTGAATTTGTTGGAAAGTAGGTATTATTAAGTTTGGATTTTGTGCATACACAATAGCAGATTCATAGTTTGAAATGTTAGGATAAAAATATTGCACTTTAATCTCTCTAAAATCAGCAGACTGCATGTAATTTTTCGATCCCACCCCCGCAACATATATATCCGCACCTAGCTTTTTGCAAATATTGTATATTTTATCCGCTTTTGCTCCTCCTACTGATAATTCTGACGATTTAATCATCGGTACACTGATATTAAACTTGTTTTTACAATATTCAATTGATGCCATATTAATATCAACAAGTTTTTCATAGCTGTATACCTCTGTAAAAGAACCAAATTTCAAATCGCATATCAATTTTCGTTCTAATTTTTTTCTCCACTTTTCGTCCTCAGATACTCTTACATCAGAAATTGTTTCAAAATAAGAACCTTTTTTGACAGGGACCGTAAACCATACATATTCCCCTTGTTTATTTAAATATCGATTTCGATTTTGAAAACTTCTCGGTCCAGAAAACTGAACATCATCTAAAATTACAAATGCATCACAAGCACACATTTTTTGAAAGTATCCTAAATAAGGAAAATGCTCTGGTTGACTAATTGCTACCCTCATTTTTTTAATCCTTTCCAACAATACACAGAATCATATAGAAATAATCATTCGAATCTCTTAATTCCCTACATACGCATTTAAGTTCATAAACGATCAAGCCTTGCTGAATAAGTTTTTCAGTATAAAAGGATTTTGCAAATCGCAAATCTAAATTCCCTGACGATATACCATAATACTGTTTTCTTTTTTCAATCCATTCAATGTTTCTTGGCAAAGATATATCATAGGGAGTATGCACAATATCGAAAGCAATCAATGACTTTTTATTTTTATGTACAAATTTGTGTGCATAAGGCAAAATATTGAAATGCTCACAATACTGTCCATAAACACAAAGCGGATTATCAAAAGAAATAATATCATACGATGTACCTTCATAAGTACGCGCATATTCAATTGAATCTGTGGAGATAAAGCTAAAATTCGACCGATTTCTTTTAAGCTTACATCCCTTTTCCTGGTCAATATCTAATCCCGTCATTGAGTGAATTTTACTTGTTAATGATTCGCTATAGATTGATCCATCCCCACAAAAAAACTCTATTCCACTATCCATAGGAATATCCCAATCATTAGCCATCGATACTATTTCTTCAATACATTCTTGCACATAAAATATAATCATATATTATTCCCCTAATATTATTTACTCATAGCATATATACATTTCATATGCCTCAAAGAAATGTTCGCTACGAGCTAGTTCATATGATAGATTCGCTGCATAAAACAGACCTTTAGTTTTATGAAAATTTTCTTCCAAATAAAACCTTCCACCTTGAGATTTTTGGCACTCTAATGCCATCATTTTTTTATCAAAATAATCTGTTATATCAACAAAATAATTAGGCATAAAACCCGATCTAACCGTCTTTAACGGGTCACATAATAGTATTTTTTTTACAGAATTAATTCTAGATGAACAGTTTAAAACAGCTTTTCCTATTGACGTATGATCCTGGTGATCAACTCCATATGAATCTGGATAGTGAGTTATTATAATATCCGGTTGCATTTCAATAAGTTCACTTTCTATAGCGTGAATCAAATCTCTTCCATATTCCATATACCCGTCCTTTTGATGTAAGAACCGGAAAGAAATCGAAAGTCCTGCAAAAGCTAATAGCGTTTCTTCTTCTCTAAGCTTTTTATCTAATAATACATTTTTCCCTTGTTCTTCTCTTATCGATATTCCATGTTCTCCTGAAGAGGCTATTAGGAGAATACATTCTTTTCCTTCGTCTAGATATTTACAAATAGTACCATAACACCTTAATTCAGCATCATCTGGATGAGCTAAAACAATTGCAACTTTTTCTTTCATTTAATAATTACCTCTTGTTCTTACAATCGTATTAATTATTCAAAATAATTCCGTTAACGAATTACCGTCAGCTTATAATTCTTAAGAATAATTATTATTAGTCTTCATAATACTACTATTTATTATTTGGGGTTATGAATTCTATTTCCTCCAAAAGATATCCCTTTGGTTAAGAATAAACATAAAGCCATCCATGACGTTATCCAATATGTCAAATGCCATATAGGTGCAAATAAAAATACTGGTGGCATCTGCTTTTTTCCGAATTTGAATTGCCCCCAAAGTGATATTAGCATAATACAAATGCAATATAGACCAAACAATATAGTTACTAATTTTACATTTTCTTTCATTAATAACAAAGAAATTGGAAATAAACACAAATGAATCAGAAAACGTATCGGAAATGCAATGTTTTCATATGCATAACGAACACGTTGCTCAAAAAAATTCTTAAGGGTAATTTTTTGTGTAGCAGTGAAAAACCTGTCTTTCGGAAAACCAATATGCGCTCCCTTATCAGCATAATACTTTTCTACAATATATTCGTCATAGAGTCCATCCCTATCAGGAAATCCATACTCTTTATATAGACTACTTTTCATTGCAATATGACCCGCAAATTGCTTTGTTTTGTCTGTTATACATCTAAAAAAGAAACCTGCGTGATCTATCATAACATCTATCGAATAATTTTCAAAAACAGGAACAATCTTAAATAAATCAAATTCTTCAAAGCAAGGCATTATATCTATAATTTCCATAGCCGTTATTCGAAAATGATCATCTATTATTAAACAATATTCATAATTTACATATTCAAACGCAGAATAAATTCCATTCAGCTTATCATTTTTCCCACTTCGATCCTGTGGAATAATATGAATAATATGTTCAGAAAGCCTTATTATTTGTCCGAGTTGTTCAAACAAACCACAAGGACATTCGTCTGCAATAATTATCTCATATTGAATTGATTTCTCTACCAACTCATTGTCCAGTGAACATAAATACTTTCCCAATTGGGATATGGTATTCTGGTCTTTACTTTTAACTGGTATTATAATGGAAATGGATTGAAACATCTTCTATCCCCTCTGTAAAATTCCTGTCATACAATGAACTGAACCGCCTCCATTCATAAGTTCTGAAACATCAACTCCTTCACATTTTATCCCGAGTTTTTCATACCGCAGAATTGTTGCCTTCGCATTTTTATTTATTAAAACGGTTTCTTTATTCAATTGTACAAAATTTATTGCCATATGAATATCTATCTCACGTTCATCGGTTAATTCGATTATTTTAAATCCATGACGAACTAATGCTTCATAGCCGATATACGAAAATCTTTTCGCAACAACCACTGCGTACTTATCATTTAATATGTTTACAACTCCATCAAGATGACCACATCCATATGTTGTTTGCAACTCGATTACTTCCCCAAATCCCTGTGTTTCTAAGACGGCTCGTATATATTTTATTGCCTGATTGTTGGTTCTTAAGCCAATTCCCAAAAAGACTAAATCCTTATTTACAATGATAATATCCGGTCCTTCAAACCACATAAACCCAAAACCAGATGCAATAATGGGAATATTTAACCGTGCCAATTCATTCTGAACAATAACCTCTTCACCAGCTCTCACAGGCGATGCCATTCGAGAAATAATAGCACCACAGGGTGTCATTGTGAACAAATCCCTAACAAAATAAATATTGGGATAGTTTTTCGAAGCTTCATCTGTTATATAATGAATTTTCACATTATATTTTTTATATGCTTCAGCCATTAGATCATGCTGTTCTCGTGCAAGAGTTGCATTTATGTTATCGTTCCAAAGAACTGCTTCTGGGTCTTGTATGTTTTCGATTTCTGTACCTGGTCTACGAAGCAATACGCTTTTTAAATCATCAGTTTCAGAATGAACACCACAATAATTCCAAATCGTACCGATTTCTTGAACACTATTATCTCTAGCGTTCCAGCCATTTCCTCCATGAGCTTTGTTTGGCATATTTTTCTCCTTAACAAATAGCATAATTAATAATTGCTTCTGCTACCCCGTCATTATTATTACTTGATGTTACATTTTTTATCTGCTTTTGAATATCCATAGGGCTATTAGCCACTACAATTCCCAATTTAGCCGATTGCAACATACTTAAATCATTATAGTTATCTCCAATAGCCATAATTTCTGTTATTGCGCAGCCATTTTTCTCCAATATTTTTTCTAATGCTCTTTCTTTATCATAAAAATTGTTAGTAATTTCAATATATCTTGGAGTTTTATTTAAGCAAAACCCACAATTCTGCAAAATAGTAAAGATTTTTT
>NZ_JAVBNS010000186.1:0-48090 GCF_031551385.1 Anaerosporobacter sp. | reverse complement strand
ATATAGATTTCTCTGACTATATGCATCTTCCTCGCATGATGATTCTAGTAATAACGCACCTTCTCTTACTTGCTGTAATGTATCAACCGGGCTAAAATCTTGCTTATTCAATGTAACTTTAATTGTATCTCCAGCTAATCTAATATCTAATTCTCTTTTTGCTGAAGTAAACAATTGTATATTAGAAGTATCAATATCTTCTAAACACGCTAAATCTTCTTTCTTTAACACCAATTCCACGCCATTCGTGCTCTCTACAATTATCAATTCATTATTGCAAATCTGTACTTTCACATAATTTTGCAAAGGCTCATCTGCTCGAAGATAAATTCCCTGACCACCTAATACATTTCCTTGAAGCGTTACATGCAATTGAATGTCCTGATATGTCTCACTTTCTTTTAATTTTATTAAGCCTACATCGCTTGGAAGTGAGGTAACGGTAATCGACTCTTCGCTAAACTGCATTGCACCTTTTACTAATTCATATTGCTTGCTCTTCTTCACATCTCCAATTTCAAATGTTGTATCTTGCTTTGTATCATCCCATATTCTCATTAATAGATGATTGGAAGACCAGTATGCTTGCGGTTGCATTCTTGTCAAATCATAAAGGTCGCACTCCTTATTATTAACGCTGTATCCTTCCCTATTATAATTCATAGAAAACATTTCTTTTATTCGCTCTTCATTAACATCACTTACCTTTTGATTGTTTCCGAAGCGTTCCGTATTTGCATGCATTAGCACATGTAACACAGGTATGTCTCCAATGCCTTTTTTATAACTTTTCTCTAGTTGCTCATATTCCGTTGTAATACGATCCTTCATCTGGCGATATGTCTCTTTGGGAACTCCGTCTTCATCTCGTATATAATCCATTAGATAATGATTATATCTTCGATTCAACTCATTTCTAACTTTCACAAATTCATACGAGGATAGCTCACCAAGATAGTTATCTTCCTTGTCAAATACATTAATATACGATAGGCGATATCCATTCGTACCAAGTTCCCAGTACGTCTCTTTCTCTAACTTTTTCAAATCCTTTGCCTTTAAGAACTTCGCATCTTTACACGCAAGCTTATCTCCATAGGTAAGCATTGTTGCTTTTAAATTATATTTCTCCATTAATTTTCCTGCAAAGATTGCCGTTCCTGCATACCCATCTTCGAACATAAGAAAAAGAGCTTTCTCTGGTAACTTCTTCCCATTAAGATAATAATCTAATATATCTTGCTGTGTTATCGTTACATAACCATTTTTCTTTAAAGCTTCTATATGTTCTTCCAATTTCTGCGTTGTTATTGTTACATCATCGCCTGTTCTACTAACTCCAAAGTAGGATAATGCCACAAATCCATAGTCTTTCGACTGCTTATTCACCTCTTTATAAGGAGTATACTTACTTATCGATAACAAAGCTCGCAATAGCAGAAAAAGTAATAGAAGTAATACAATCCCCTGAAAAGTCCCACGAATTAATTTCCTTTTATCTTTCACCTATTCTCTTCCTACTTTCCCTTTTTTCATATACTAAAATATCACTTGGCGTCATACGTGTTCCCCATGTTGATTTCCAGAATGTTACCCATGCTATCGGCATTTGCCATAAGAGTACACCTTCATAGAATAAACAAAATGCAAGACCAAATAACCATGTAGTACTTTTTCTTAATAACAATTGCACCACGCTCATCATCATCGCCATCATTAGCATACCAACTAAAAATGTTGTAGGAAAAATGCCGAAGCGAAGCGGTGCGATAACGATGTTATAAACAACGATAATGGGCGCAAGTACCGGAACAAGTAATCCCATGTAGAAACTAACTGCCGCAAACGGTTCCTTTTTCCACATGAATTTACCTGCCATTAAAGACTCTCTTAGCCAAGAACGCTTCCATCTCATCTGCTGCTTTAGAAACACTTTATATTTGTTAGGAACGATTGTCGAACAAACCGCAGTATCTTGATATCCTGTTCTATATTTTTGTAATATAAAGTTTGTCATTGCACGGTCGTCTCCAAATGTCGCCTTCTGTCCTAAGAAGCTCTGACTTAGCCACGCCTCAATATTATCTTTCACATATTCCTTGCGATAGCAAGCAAGTGGCCCTGACAAACAGGTTACTGCATCAAAATATCCTTCTGCCGCTTTCATTATTCGAAATGCTATATAGTAACGAACAGACTGCATCTTTGTAAGTACATTTGTATATGTATTCGCCACATCGGTACGCCCAGCAACGCCTCCCATCTTAGGGTCTTTAAATGGCTGCACTAGATTTCTGATTGCATCAGGATTTAAGAAACTATCCGAGTCCACAAACACGACTAGTTCATGCTTCGCTTCTAATACTCCTTTTGCTAATGCCTCTCTCTTTCCTCCATTCTGCTCTTGTACAATATATCGCAATCGATTCGATATATCATATTCCTCACCTTCTTTGAAAAGCTGTTCAGCAATTTCCTTAATCTTCTCAACAGATTTATCATTGGAACAATCATCTACTACGATTACTTCTAACTTATTCATTGGATAACTCTGATTCATACAACTAAGTATTGTCTGCTGAATCCACTCTTCCTCATTGAAACACGGAATGATTATACTAACAGAAGGCGTATAATCTGGGTCCACTTTTACAGGGCGATAGAATGAGCCAAACAGATATCTTGTTAGTAAGAATGCTGCTGTAACAATACTATATAGATACAGCCATTTATTAAATTTGAAGTAAAGAACGCTTTCCGCTCTCATTAGCATAATAAACAACGTAATAAAAGCCAGTAAGATACACGATGCCACTAACGCATAATTTCCTCTCTTTTCTTTTGCTTTTTGCTTTAAATCTTTCCGAAATTTCAAAGCAATCATAGTTGTCTCTTCCTGTTCTACTTTACGCACAAAGTCCGCCTTTACGCGCATCTTCATCTCATACCCCTCTGGCATTGACCCTGGAGAAACTTGAAAATGTACTACTACATATTCCGACTCCTCCAAAGTTTTGATATCTTCTTCCCGTTTTAGCTGAACTAAAATACCACTTGTAGAAACATCAACCGCAACACCGTCTATTTTTTGCTTTCGAACTCCTTGCTTGTAACAGGTTATTGTAACAGGATACTGTACTATATATCTTGTTTTACTAATACTGTCCTCTTCCTCTACACTACTTCCCCGACGTTCCTTGCCAGAACGTATCTTCTTCGCGTCAGGAACGTTTGGTAATAGTCTTCTATCTTTTTTTGTTTCAATTAATATGTCTTCCACTTTTTTCTTTTTTCCTATCTCAATCACCTCTGTCATTCTCATCTTTCATTACCTAGATAATCACTTATTCTTGCAAAATGATATCCTTGTGATAAATAATATGGTATTACTATGTCAAGTGCCTCTGCTGTATATCTTGCCTCATCTGACATATGCATAACGATGATACTTCCATTTTCAATCTTGGAGACGTTCACATTTTCTTCTACGATTCCATTCTTCATTACCTCTACGATTTCATCAACACTCTTTGCTTCATAATCATGCGTTGAGAAATCTCCTGCTATAATTTGTGTTGCTCCTGCTTTAAAGATAGCCTCCATTCCTTTCTTGCTAACCGCAAGTGTTGGTGGACGCATAAATGTCTGCAAGGAAGGACGATTATTAATCAAGATATCCCCTACTATATGCTGCAAGATATCGTATGATTTAATAAAATCTTCTTGTAATTCATCTGCTTGCTTCTCATCAAGATTGCTATACACACCACGTTGCTCTGTCGCATTTGCTAATACCATATGGGAATTGGTATGACTTGCAACATCATGGCCTGCAAGCGCAATTGCACGAAGCAGGTTCGGATTCCCTTCTACATATTCTGTCCGGATAAAAAATGTCGCTTTTATATTATATTTATTCAAAACATACAATAATTTTGTGATTGCTGCATCACTTCCCCAATCATCAAAACTTAAAAACAATACTTTATCAGAAGTAAATCTTCCTGTTTTATCCAACTTCGTAATCTCTTCTTCCGTAAAGCCAGGCAAAGTGCCCATTGATGGTATAAAACCATTTCCTATATATCGCTTTGCTATATAATCTACCATAATCTCTGATAAAGCAACTTTGTCTCTTTGAATCTTGTTCTTCGTAATATCCAAGATACCAGATTCTTGCAGAGGATACTCATAGATACCATCGCCCTCTATAAGTTCACTTAATGTCTTAAACTCATATCCATCTTTTCGAATTCCCTTTTCTAGAAAGCCAATCACATCTATCTTTTCTCGCTTTATCTGGTCTAGCACATTTGCAATTACGGTAGAATCTTCATAATAATCCATACGAAAATGTGCAATATATCCTCTTGTTGCTGTTATATTTCCTTGATGAGAAATCGACTCCATAATATCTTCTTTTGTTGCCTCTTTTTCCACTTTTGAAGTTGCAACAGAAATATTCTGGCCAATTGTTTGACATTTTGTTGCTGCAATCGCTTCTAAAACTTCTTCTTGATAATCCACATCATAAGCATATCTTACAAGAGTTGCCTGTTGGCTATAGGTATCATTGATAAATTCTTGTATTGTTAGTATTGTTGTCGCCACTTCTGTATAGGAAGCCCCATCAGAATCCAACAGAAGAATCTGTAGCTCATGTCCTTCTTTCACAATCTTATCAATCATCTCTTTGGAATTCGTAATATCCTTTATAGAAATAAAAAATGTTGCATGTATGTCTATTTTTTTCAATTTTGCTACTACCTTCTTGGCAACATCTTGACGACTGATGCCTGAGAAACTATAGCCAACTACAAAATCGGTTGTATGTACGAAACGATTTACACTCGCTAACTTCCCTTTGTTTTGCTCTCTTAATTTTGCTACTTTTTTTAGCAGTTCTTTTTCTTTTTTTATGTCTTTTTCTTTATTTTCATCTTTATTTTCATTCTTATCTTTATTTTCATTCTTATCTTTACTTTCATTCTTATCGTTATTCTCTGTAGTTGAATTCTTTTCTGTACCCTTTGATGTGTCTTTTGCAGAATTCTTATCCGATTTTGTTGTTTGATTTTCTGTTTTGTTACTATTTTTCACTGTAGCTGCTGTATTCTTTGTTTCTGTATTCTTTGTTTCAGTTTGCTGTGCTGTATTCAATCGTATGTTTTGCAATAATACACTTACCATATCCACGGAATGTTTGCTTTCCTCTATGCTCTGTGCTAATGTATTAAGAATCTCTGTAAACTGTGTGCAATATCCCATTGGCAGATACATAATATCCCCTGTTTGCAATGGTACAACAAAATACTCCTTCGCTTGCTTCGCATTGATATCCTTTGACGTAATTGGATATTTGTTATATGTCACAATTGTATAGTCTAACAGTTTTGCAATTTTTCTTATTGTTTCATTACTTTTCCCATAAGCAGGCATACACAGTTTTGCCTTTATCCCTACCTTTTCTGTTAGCAATGTGTCGCATCTCATAATTTCATAGTAAGCTTCCCCTACGCTCATCTGTGTAATATCTTTTCCAGTCAACCCTCCATTGCCAATCTCATTTCCTCGCTTAACAATCTTTGCAATTCTCTCCGGATACTTAATAACCTCTTCTCCTGTAACAAAGAATGTTGCTCTATAATCATACTCTTTGAGAAATGCTAATGTTGTCTCAAACTGCTCTTCATCCTCTATCCCTCGAAACACGAGTCCCACTTTTCCTGCACTGTTTGGTATTGATTTGTATTCTTTTGCTTCCTCTCCTAACTCTTGTGACACTATACTATAATCTTGCTCCAACGATTTATCATAATAGTTCTCCAAATCTTTACATAGTACAGTATCTATCTTTTCTTCCTCGATTGCTTGCAATATCCATTCTATAATCTGTACAATTCTCTCTTCCTTTGAGCCTTCAAGTACTTTCGCTTCCTCTAATTGTGCCTGCATATCCTTTGCTGGTTTTTCCTCATCAACAACTGGCTGATATTCTATCTCATCTAATTCTCCCTCAAGCCTAATTGTAAGAATTGCACCTTGGGGAAGTTTACGAATATAGCTCTGTACTTGTTCATAAGAAGTAAAACTTCGATAATTTAGGATATAATTACTCTTTACTACCTGCTCATTTCCACTTGCATATGCTGCTTGCAATACCTGATTAGTATATTGCGTTGCGGTACAATAGAGTAAATGTTGCTTGTTTTGATTGCTATATGTATTTAATATTCCATTTGTCCGCACAAAAGAATTCACCAGTTCTTCCATTGCTAATTTTTCCATAGAGCCTTCGCCATTAAGTCCATTACTTCCTATATTATGCCCTTCTCTTTCCAGTCTTTGTAACAATTCCGAATCCTCTGCTGCCAAAATTCCCGACATAAAAAATGTTGCCTTATCACCATAGGATGATAACAAAGCAAGAATTGTCTTATTCGTTTTACTATCTAATAGTCCAACAAAATTCAATGCTACAACATAATCTAATGTCTTTGTATCTGTTATCACAGTTGCATTATCACAATTATTCTCTATCTCTTTCCATGCTGAGTCAAATGTTTTTTCCTCATCATAACTCACATAACTCTGAACACTTTTACTTGCTGGTGATCCCTTTTTATTCTGAATATGTCCGCAAAAAAATCCCCCAAGCACTATCAGCAATAAGATTCCTACTACTGCTATAAACCATCTTATATTTCTCCACTTCATATTCTTCCCCTATAAACTCCAATACGAGTATCCATTCTTCTTCATTTCCTCTCGATCCATAATACTCTTCACATCAATAAACACCTTCTCTTCCGAAGTATCATTCTTAAATAAGCTGTCGTATGCTTCTACTTCTAACCTTTGAAATGCTTCATGTGCAACTGCTACAATAACACAGTCTACTTCCTTTACCTCATCTAATGGTACAAGCTTTATACCATATTCCATCTCTAATTCTTCCTCATTTGCCTCAGGGTCTACTATTACAGTCTGAATCTCAAATTCACGTAGTCTTGCAATAATATCTAGTACCCTTGTATTACGAATATCCGGACAGTTCTCCTTAAAGGTAACACCAAGAATGCAGACTCTTGAACCTTTTATACGTTTTCCTGCTTGTATCATCTGCTTTACGGTAATATCTGCAATAAATCTTCCCATGTCATTATTAATCTTGCGCCCAGCAGATATCAATGGCGAGTGATAGTTCATCTTCGATGCCTTGTATATAAAATAATACGGGTCTACCCCGATACAATGTCCACCTACTAATCCTGGTGTAAATCCTAGCGCATTCCATTTTGTATTCATCGCTTGAACTACCTCATATGTACAGATTCCCATACGTTCAAATACAACTGCCAACTCATTCATAAATGCTATATTGATATCTCGCTGTGCATTCTCTGCTAGTTTCGCCGCCTCTGCCACTTTAATTGAAGAAGCCCGATATACGCCCTCTTTCACTACAAGTTCATATACTTTGGCTATCTCTTCAAGTATCTCTTTATTTATTCCTGATACAATCTTTACAATGTTATGCACTCTATGTACAGGATCACCTGGATTAATTCGCTCTGGAGAATAGCCAACTCCAAAATCCTGACCACATATAAGCCCTGATACCTGTTCCAATATTGGTATGCATACATCTTCGGTAACTCCTGGATATACGGTTGATTCAAACACTACTACACTTCCCTTTTGTAGATGACGGCCTACTATTTCACATGCACCTTTTACTGGTGACAATTCAGGTGTCTTGTCTGATTTTACAGGAGTTGGAACTGCTACAATAAAGAATTTTACTTCTTGTAATTGCTTTTCATCATCTGCAAATTCAATACTACTTAGCTTTATCCTGCTATTTCCCACCTCCTTAGTCTCATCCATTCCTTGCCGATACTGCTCTATCTTCCTTTGGTTTATGTCAAACCCTATGACCTCCACCTTTTCCGCAAATGATACTGCCAAAGGTAATCCCACATAACCTAGTCCAATAATTGCCAACTTGTCTTTTTTGTTAATTAAGTTCTCATAGATTGTCATCTTTATACCCATGCATATCAAAAATCTTCCTATGATACCGCCCAAACACATATAGTTGAAAGAGCCTTTGGGTTGCATGTTCTCCTTTATATTTATTTTCTTTCAACTTCTTCTTATTGAGAAAAAACGCTTTCTAATTTATTCCTCAATAATACATTCTATTAGCACTATATTTAATTTATTCGTAGTATGGTGGGATTTTTTGATTTTGCATTGGGGGAAAATACTCTTGATGAAAAGGCTTCTATTACTAATCCTTATGATGGAACTGAATCTAATGAAGTGTTTTTCTTAAGCTATCCTAACGGTAATCCTTTCGTTATAAGGAATTAAATAATTAATACGTTCTTTTTATCTTACAGAAACACTTATATAAATAAAAACCTCAACTCAAATAGTGATAATAATATCATTCTATTTGAGTTGAGGCTTTTATTTATTACACTATTCTTTTGTTATCATGCAACCTCTTACTCGGAAGTATCAATTTCCTTACGATGTTGTAGATGTATTCCTATATGCCCAATTCCTAATATCACAGTAGAAATCATTAACCATATAACCTTTCTGTATATAGCAAGTAACTAGTACTTCTCCTATCTTTTCAAAACATACTAATATTTTATTTTCATTCTGTGAATCATAGTTCTGCGGTTGCTTCTTTGTCCATAGGTTTCAATACTCAATTTCCATCATAATCCACTTTTCAACTAATTCTCGTTCCTCGGTTTTCTCCAAGGTAAAACCAAAGCCTTGCCCATGGCATCTTCTGTATGATTTTCCGTTAATCGTGTACCTTATATTGTGCTCCACTAAATCTGGTCTTTTCGTTGCACAACCAGTACATTCATGTTTCCCGTCAGTCAAAGGAGTTAACATATTTTCAGGAAGATATTTTATTATATTGTCTTCACATGCAAAGTGACCCCCAAAAGGAAATACCTTACAGCCCTCTATCCCCATACTTATCTTACATATCTTTTCTTTGGTTCTACGAGAGGTGTAAGTAAGAATAAGGTTTGAATTAAAATTGTTAATCTCACTAGTGACGCTACAACCATTAGTTGTTAAAAAATTATCCATGCTAATAATCCACTCCCTAATTTCCTGCGGATGAGGATTAAGGAACAAATTGAAATTCAATTCTTTCACCCTTGCACTCTTATTGGCAAGCGGATAAAAATCACAGCGCATAAACTCTGCTTTTAAGTTATAGTAAGCAGTTTTCTTCTTTGTTTGAGCCTCAGCAAGAAGTTTCAGCCCAAGGGGCAGATAGGCATTATTCTCATGTTTTACATAAAAAGTTTCTATTTTTGTGAAATCAATTTCCTTTGATAAATCAACACCCTCAAATATAAAACCAAGTACTGACAGAATTTGAAACAACTCTGTTTTTCGTTAGTTTGGTATATTTATAAATGAATTATATTTTTCATTCTTATGGTCAAACGGCGTAAGTAAATCATTAACTGTTAAGAGTAGTTTATATTCTAGTTTTGTTTCCAGTTTGCCACGATAACCAAGGTTGAATAAAATAACAGCAAGGTCATTGATTACCGGAAAGCACTTATGAACAGAACCTTCACAACACACATGCATTAATCCATCAACGGAATCTGGTGCAAAATTTTTGCTAGTTTCTATATCTATTTTATCCTTATCTGCAACCAACTTGTCATATAGAATATATAAAAACTTACGAAATGCGGTTATTCCTGCGTTTAATTCTGTATCAGACAAGCCATATCTAAAATTCTCTGCTATAACAAAATCATCTGGTATATCCGAAACAACAATGGCTTTCATATAATTGCAGACGTCTGATAAATCTTTTTTCTCATTGTAGCTTCTTGCAGAAATTCCGTAATCACTTGACACCTGACTGATTGATTTTGATTCCATATGTTTCCTCATTTCATTTTCTTTTTTAGGACAATGACGCACTTTGAACTCGTCTCAAATAACGTATCTTAATGAGTTACTTCGTTATCTTCCTATGTTAATTTTAAACATGGCACGGTGTCAAAGTCAAGATGTTTTTAGGCATAATACTGCGCTTGCGCATACCACAACTCATAATATTTCCCCTGCTCCTCCCCAACAAGTTCACCATGACTTCCCCTCTGCACAATCTGCCCTTTATCAAACACAACGATATCATCACAAAACCGACAACTTGATAGTCGATGACTAATATAGATTGCCGTCTTGCTCGCGATAATTTTATTAAACTTTGAATAGATTTCATACTCTGCAATAGGGTCAAGTGCCGCCGTTGGTTCATCAAGAATCATAAATGGGGCATCCTTATAGAGGGCACGGGCAAGAGCAATTTTTTGCGCTTCTCCGCCAGAAACTTCAACTCCCTTTTCTTCAAAATCCTTATACATGTAAGTCTCAACACCACTTGGCATTTCAGCTAGACGTGTTCCAAATCCAGCTTCCTTTAGGCAATCTTTCACCTGAGATTTATCGTAATCCATACTTACCGCAACATTCTGAGCTAGGCTGAATGAGAATAGTTTAAAATCCTGAAACACAACGGAAAAAATACTCATATACTCATCATAATCATACTTTTTGATATCAATACCATTGAGTAGAATTTCACCTTCTGTAGGGTCATATAGTCGGCAAAGTAGTTTAATAAATGTTGTTTTTCCACTCCCATTCATCCCCACTACTGCAAGACGTTCCCCAATACGGATTTTCATACTGACATGACGTAGTGCATATTCATCAGATTCATGATATCGAAAGGACACATCACGGAATTCGATTTCATAATCATTATCTCCACCATCGCAGAATGCTCGTTTTTCAATAGGTAACGTCCCTTGGTACTTCTTGTTCGGTATATCAAGGAATTCAAATAACCCTTGCAGATGTGAACAATACACCCCATTATCTGTAAGAACGAACATGATATCTTGTATGCCTGTTCCTAGGCGTGTGAGAACACCTACATACTGAACAATGCTTCCAACACCAAATGCTCCAAAAAATGCTTTCAACACAACAAACAGATAACATAGTGCATTAAAGATATCCGTAACAAAACCCGCCAACAAGGAGCACATTGACATCTTGAATATATGGTTATCATCCTCTACATTGTGCTGTAAAAGCCTCTTTAATACACAATCAGCAATCAAGTTTTGCTCATACATTCTAACATCCTTGGCACGTTCTGGATTCATATATAAATCACGTCCAAAGAAGCTAAATGCCCGATTGAACCATACTGTTCCATTACTCCACTCTTCTAAAATCTCGTTTTCCTTACTATTCGCTTTGGAACTGCACCGTCCCCCAAGCAAGATACAGACAAACAATAAAGCAATCCAAAGTGGTGAATCCATCACACGATTTCCTGTTGCTTGTGTGAATAACGTCACTGTCATTAAAACAGATACTATAACAGTCGTTAACGCTGTCACAAGTCCAGTAATTCCCCACACTAACTGACCAAGACCATTCGCAAACATAAACAAATTCTCTTCTGCCTTTTTTCTTTGATGTTGGATTTCTGCATTTTCAATATCCACATAATCCATTGACATTTGCTTGTCTGTGAATATCTTACGGAAGAAACTCCACATCTGCGATTCCTTTTCGCTTGTTATTTTATCAATTATATTTCGTAGAACCGATGTTGCTAGGTTTATTAAGACAACAAAACAGACATACAAAATCAACATATTTATTCTACGCTGACTAGATATTTCATTAATAATCTGTGCAGAAAACCAGATAGATACAAATGGTTGAAGTGATACAACAAGTGCAGACAAGGCTTTCCCTTGAGCAAGTCCTGGACAATATTTATTTAAGATGCTCCAGCCTCGTGTGGTAATCTTTACACGCTCCCTTATCGTTAATTTTTTCATTCCTGCATCGCCCCCTCACCATTTGAATTCTGTTTACTATTTGAATTCTCTTTGCAGTTTGAACTTTCTTTGTAATTTACATTCTCTTTGTAATCTAAATCCACCTCATCACTCTGATGTTCACGATAATACTTTGCCTGTGTTTCAAACAAATCGTAATAGATTCCCTTTTGAGAAAGCAAACTTTCATGAGTTCCCTCTTCGATTAGCTTTCCATTGTCAATTAGCAGAATTCGATTACAAAAACGTGTGGAAGCAAGTCTGTGAGATATAAAAACAGAAGAATACTCCTGCATGATTTGGTTATAGGTTTCATAAAGCCTGCTCTCTGCTATAGGATCAAGTGCCGCCGTTGGTTCATCAAGAATCATTACTGGTGCAGATTTATACAATGCACGTGCAAGCAGTAATTTTTGTATTTCACCACCTGAGAACTCAACACCATCATCATAAATTGCTTTTCCAAACTCGCTCTTTGTACCTTTTGTAAGATAAGAAATCTTATCCCAAAGTCCTGCCTGATGTAAGCACAGTTCAACTCTTTTACTATCAATACATTCCGTAACTGTTTCTGCAACAATTTCTTCAATCGTCACGGGCATAATGGAAAACTGCTGAAATACCACTGAAAATAATCTATAATAACTACGGCGGTTGTATTCCTTTACATCAATTCCATCATACAGTACAACCCCTTCTGTAGGGTCAATTAATCCACAAATGAGCTTAACAAGTGTCGTCTTCCCTGCACCATTTAGCCCTACGATGGCAAGATGCTCCATTGGATTAATTGTTAGGTTAATATGTTGGAGCGTATCATGTTCTGCACCTTCATAACGATAGCTAACATTTTTTAGTTCAATCGTTTTAGGGCATTCCATAATGTTGTTTGTTTCAATGCCTCCATCTCTTGTATAATGTTCTGGATATTCAAGATAGTTGCGAAGATAATTAACTGCTAAGTTGATTCGATTTAATGTATTAACCTGTCCTAAAATTCCACCTAACCACATAGAGAAGCCAGTGATTACACCAAAGTACAGCACGAAATCTGCTACACCAATTTTTGATGACAACACAAGATATAAAAGATAGGCATAGGCAACACACTCACGAAGTAGTGACAATATACTATCAACGGCGGATACCTTAAAAACTTTTGCTGTAAAACGTCTGTACCAGCTTGCCAAGCCTTTCATATTACTATGATAAATCTTCTCAAACCATATAGACATATTGTAAAGCCTAATATCTTTTGCTGACCAGATATCGCCAGAGACATCATTGATATAATTCGTTCTTTGCTCATATCCTATCTTTTCTCTGTTGTTATCTGTCAACCATTGAACGATACGCTTGTTTAAAAAATAGCTGACTATCGTAGTCGCAATCAAAAATAGCACGACAAAAATATTCAGCTTCACAAGTATTCCAAAGTATACAAGAAACCCAAGTGCATTGGAAAGTAATGCAATACCAATATCATAAATCTGTGTCAACGGAGAATAGTGACCGTTACAACAGCCAAAACTTTCCGTTTGTAATTTCCGAAAATACTCCTTTTCCTGATTACAATAATCCGTCGTCAATCCTTTATTTGCAACTTTACATGTGTAAAACGTATTCATTCGAAACTTCTGAAAGGATATATATTTTTCAAAAAAGCGTTTCACTCCAAGTAAAACAGCCGTACTCAGCATAAATACCAATGTAGTAATAATTAGTTCCTCTACACTGCTTCCATTTGTAATTTTCTCAATCACAACCTTCGGCAAAAAGATTGCAAGTACTGGTAACATTACATTCACGACAACTGCCAGACCGCACCATAGAAGTAACAGGGGATAGCACTCTAATGTATTTTTCAGGCAAAAAAGAATATTTTTTGTGATAGAGTACTCTTTGGCATTTAATTCATTTGATAATTTCTTTGTTTTCAATTTACTCACCTCTTGCCGCTATCGTACCATAAACTACTATCATTAAGATAGTTTTTGCACGAATGGTAAAAATTCGAACACGAATGGATTTCTGTTTACAGTGGAAGCATAATCTCTGTTGCAAACACACCTTCTTCGTTCTGTCGATTGATGTAACCATCGTATTTATCAACAATTCGATCAACACGCATAAGTCCAAAGCCATGACCTGCACTGTCCTTTGTTGATAGATACGTCTTTCCTGATTTCTTAACTACTCCACGAACAGAGTTTGATACTGATATATATAGTTGCCCTTTTAACACACCGATAAATACACGGATGAATTGTTCGCTATTTTTATTATCTTTATTACTTTCATCATCTTCAGCTTGCTTCAAACATGCTTCCATCGCATTTTCAAGCAAATTGCCAATAATGGCGCAAAGGTCAATCTCAGATATTTTTAATTCTGCTGGCACAACTGCTTTCGCATTTACAGTAATATGTTTGGATTTAATCAGCGATAATTTGCTGTTTAGAATTGCATCGACCATGATATTTCCTGTTTTAATAACAGTATCAACCATTGTCAAATCGTCATTTAACTTGAGCAGATATTCACGTACCTGCTCCTCATTCCCAGATAGAGCTAGAAGTGTTTGGATGTGATTATGATAATCATGTCGCCAACCACGCATTGTTTTATAGATATTCTGTACTTCATCATAATGTTTTGTAATAAGGTCATTCTGGTATTCCACAATACGGCGTTCAATCATACGCCCAAAAAGTAGATTTGTAAATTTCATCTTAGTAACCTTGCCTTTCTAAACATGTTACAAATTTTATGCCTCAAACAACAATTTTGAGAATTTCTCTTCATATAATTTCTCTAAAATAGCGAATAAATGCTTGATTCACCATATTATAATTGTTTCGTGACAATGGAACTGTAATCCCATTATCAAGGATTATCTCTGTCTTTGAAATACTCTTGATATATCGAATTCCAACAATATAGGAACGATGGCAACGAATAAACTCATCCCCAAACATCTTCTCTATATCTGATATACTTGTTCTAATTTGAAATTCATCACTTGTTGTTGTAACAGTACATGAATGTGCAAATGCTTCTATTAAGACGATATTGCATACTTCAACACGTATCGTTTTACCACCAAGATTAAAAATCACGTGTTTTGCAAACTTTTGAAGATTCTGTGCCGCTTTATCAAGCACTCTCCATAATTTATCTGCTGGTACTGGTTTTATCAGATAATGCAGTGCTGATACCTCATAACCTTCGGCGATAAAATCAGGAAAACCCGTGATGAAAACAATCTGAATCGAATTATTTTCATCACGGATTTTCTTTGCAAGCTCTATGCCATCCATCTTTCCCATTTCAATATCAAGCAACAAAATATCATAATCCGTATTATCTGCATAATGAAAAAGAAACTCTTCTGCTGAAGTAAATGTTTTTATATTTACTTTATTATGTGATAGCTCTGCCCAATTAGATACCATCGTAGATATATAATCAGTATCTGCTTTACTATCATCGCAAATTGCAATACGAAAATTCATTTTGTTGCCTCACTTTCTTATGGTTTTTAGACAATTAGGAAACTCTTTTATTAAAAGAAAAACTCCTGTGGATCTTTGATTTGAAAAACCTTAATTAACTTCTCCATCTCTGGATATGTCCAGTCTAATTTCCCTTGTACTTTCTTTGTTAACGTCTGTTTACTGATTCCAAGGTTCTCTGCTAAGTCACCAAATGTCATATTATATTCTTCTAATAATTTTGCTATCTTTTCTTGCAAATCATATCTCCTGTTCTTGAACGATAGCACGGATTGCTACTTATTTCATGCACCCACAATCCTAGTATCATCACCTTATTTTAGCTTTTTCGATCTATGTAGTAAGAACATTGCTCCACTAAGAATAACTCCACCACCAACAATATTACCAATCGTTACTGGAACTATATTATGAAAAAATGCATTGGATACTGTCAATGAATTAATCTGTTCTGCTGTCAAATGATATGTTTCCTTTGCTATCTCAACATATTCACTGTTTCTTGCTGCAAGTAAACCTGCTGGTAAATAATACGCATTTGCGATACAATGCTCAAAACCTGAAATTACGAATACAAAGATAGGGAAGAAGATACCAAAGATTTTTCCTACTGCATCTTGTGCACAACCGCCAACTAAAATTGCACCTGCAACAAGAATATTACACAGGATACCAGATAAGAATCCTGGGAATGGTTCTACATTTGCCTTTGCAACTGCATTTTTAATTGTATATGCTCCTAATGCACCATGATTAAAATCAAATTGTCCTGAAAAATAGCACATCGCTGCAATAAATATCGCACCAATTATATTCGCTACCCAAACGATTGTAAGATTCTTTGCAACCTTTGACCATGTAACCTTCTTGTCCCAACCTGCCATAAACAATAGGCAGTTACCAGTAAACAATTGTCCACCAATAATAACAACTAACATTAATCCAACAGGGAATACAACACCTGCTACTGTTTTTGCAACACCTGGATCTGCAATATTATGAATTGCTAATAAACTTCCTTGTGCTCCAATCGCAATAAACATACCTGCAAGAAGTCCGTATATTACGACTTTCATAAATGAGTAATTTGCTTTGTGTGTGTAATCGTTAATTGCATTTTCAACGATTTCACTTTGCGTATAATAATTCTTTTCCATAATCTAACCTCTTTTTATTTTTTTATTTACTTCGTATTATTTTTATCTTGTTTCTGTTAATAACACACTATTCAACATTATAATAATCTATTTACAATTTAGCAAATATAAATCGAAGGAAATTACAGTATTTTTTGTTCTTTTTTTGAAACAAAAGCAAAATGTGCATTATTTTAAAAAAATCGGTGTATAAAACACTTCTTATAAGCGTTTCACACACCGATTTTTATTGAGTCCTTTATTGAATTTTTATTAACTTCTATGCTGTCATTCCATCTTCGAATAATTCTCCATCAATGATTCGAACAATTCGATCGGCATGTTCTGCTACTTTCAAATCATGTGTAATCATAATAATTGTATTTCCTAAATCATTTAATTTCTTAAACAATGCTAGTACTTCTTGACCTGTTTGTTGATCTAGAGCACCTGTTGGCTCATCAGCAAGTAAAATTGCTGGATTTCCAACTAGCGCTCTCGCAATTGCAACCCTTTGCTGCTGTCCACCAGAAAGTTCACTTGGTCTATGACTAAGACGATCCTCTAGTCCTAACATCTTCGTTGTTTCTTGGCATTCTTCTGTTGCCCATGCTAAGGTCTCTCCTCTTGTAAGAAGAGGCATTACAATATTTTGAAGCACTGTATATGTTGGTATTAAATGATATTTCTGAAAGATAAAACCGATCTCTTGATTACGGATACGATTCAGATGTTTTTCCTTTGCATCATGTATTGCAATATCATTCAAGAAGTATTCTCCAGAATCAAAGTGATCCATACAACCAATCATGTTCATGAGCGTTGATTTTCCTGAACCTGATGGACCTAATATGGCAACATACTCTCCTTTCTCTACAGTAAGACTTACATCCTTTAGAATTTTCAACGATTCACTGCCCATTTGGTAGCTCTTGCATATATTTTTCATTTCGATTACTGTACTCATACTATTCTTTCCTTTCCAAATGGTTTTCTGTTACTTCTATCCAACAATATAAATCGCAACAATAACCTCTTCACCTGCTTCATTTGTCTCAACAACAACTTTTAACGTATTATCAATTGCAATTCTTGAGAATGTAGAAACTGTTCCAAGTAGGGTTGTTACAGGTGTTCCTACTGGTATTAGCATTGTCTTCTCTTCTCCTGTTAGCGTATACATCACTCGTGATTGTTTGCTGCTATCTTCTGTGTTAGAGGAACTTGATTTCCCACCTTTACTTGAGCTACTATCTGAACTGCTGTCCGTATCTTGACCTGGGAAACCATCTGGCATGTTGCCACTTGGCATTTCTCCGCTTGGCATTTGTCCGCTTGGCATTCCTCCACTTGACATCTCACCATTAACAGAGCTATCACTGTTTGGTATTCCTCCATTTGGCATCTGTCTATCTTCTTGTGAAGTACTTCCTTCAGAATTCTGCGCTGTGTCTGCTCCTTCTGACGTATTCGAACTACTATTTTCCGAAATACTCTCACTTCCCGACGTACTCTCTCTATTTCCACGTCCACCTTGCATACTACTTAAATCTACTTCTTCCGCAAGTGCTAATGTAATCTCATTTCCATTAATTGTGGATACTTGTGCAATTAGTAATGTTTGATTGTCAGCCAACTTTAAATCACCATCAATTGCTGCATTCGTCGTACTGCTGTCTTTTCCACAACCTGCTAACGTTACAGCTAAAATTAATAACATACTTATGACTTTCTTACGCATCCCTTCTTCCTCCTATTCTTCTGTCAAAGCTTCAATTGGAACTAAAGATGCTGCTTTTAATGCTGGATAGAAGCCGAATACTGTACCTGTAGCAACTGCGAACAGAATCGCAATTACACTTCCTGCAGCGGATGCTACTACACTTACACCATAATGCTGTGCAATTGGCAGAATAATGAAACTAACCGCAACTCCTGTCACACCACCGAACACGCTAATCATACTTGCTTCTAGTAAGAATTCAATTAAGATATCTTTCTTGGAACAACCAATTGCTTTTAAGATACCAATTTCTTTCGTTCGTTCCTTTACCGATACAAACAAAACATTCATAATACCAATTCCACCAACAACAAATACAATTCCAGCCATCACTACTAATAACATCGTCAATGTACTATTTGATTTTGATGCTGCTTCCATTTTGCTCCCTGCATCACTAATTGTAAATGTTGTGTTTGGATATGATTCTGCAAGTACTGTTTCAATATTCGTTTTCACTACATCTACATTATTCACATCTGATGCAATTACGGTAATCGTTGGGCTAACATCTGTACCTGTTATGTATTTGATACCTGTATTATATGGAATAAAGATAGAATCATCCGGGCTAATTCCCGAAGACACCGAACCCATCTTATCTAAAACACCATTAACAACGTATGGTCTTCCATCTATATAGATTGTGCTATCGTAGGCATCTATGGCTGATCCAAATATTTCTTCCGCTACTGCATATCCAAGTATACATACTTTTTCTTTGTTTTCATCATTGCTATCTGTAATAAAATCACCAATCTGCATCGACAAATTACTTATACTTGCATAAGCATTCTTTACTCCTGCAATTGTGTAGGTTGTGTCTTCCTCTAAGTCACCACCTGTAACCGTTGTTTTTGAACTAAATGAAATAGATACCGCATCAATGTCTGGAACAAACACCTCAATGTCTTCGGCG
This sequence comes from Anaerosporobacter sp., assembly GCF_031551385.1. GTDB lineage: Bacteria > Bacillota > Clostridia > Lachnospirales > Lachnospiraceae > Anaerosporobacter. The sequence continues at coordinate 28,801 of NZ_JAVBNS010000186.1, read as the reverse complement.
TCTTCTTCCGATAATGTTACTTTCTCTTTGTTTAACATTGCATCTACGCCTGAATTCGAACCACCAATCGTAAATCCTCCAGAAAACGGATTTTGACCGCCACTCATACCTCCACTAGAGAAATCAGGTCTTGTCATCTCTCCTGAACTGCCTGAGGAACTTGATGAGTTTCCTTGACTACTAGAACTACCCGAAGGCATTGATGGCATACTTCCCATGTCTGGCATGCTTCCCATACTTGGCATACCACCCATGCTCATTCCACCACTGGAACTTTCGCTTGAACTACTACTTCCTTTATTTCCTGTATTCGAAGTAAAGGAAATATCTATCGAGCCTGCATTCAAATTTTTGAACTGATTTGCAACCTCTTGTTGACCACCTTTTCCTACAGCTATAACCATTACAATCGTTGCTGCTCCAATAATGATACCAACTGAGGTTAAAAGCACTTTAAATTTATTCTGAACAATATTTAGCCATACAATCCTAAATAATTCGCTTAACCTCAATTTGACTTCACCTGACTTTCAATTAATACTGTCTCACCTTCTGTTACTCCACTAAGAATCTCCACATTGTTACCATCAGAAAATCCAGTTGTTACTTCTTCTTTTCTAATTGTTCCATCGGAATCTTTTACTTTTACATAAGACTTCGTACCATCATTTATAATCGTTTTATTCGACACATATAATACATCTTGCATTTCTTTCGTTACAAATGTTACATCAGCACTCATACCTGAATAGATTGCAGATACATCACCTGTTAATGTTACAACTACTGGATAAGTAACTGTAGAAGAGTTATCCGAAGATGCTGTTGTTGAAATGCTTGATACAACTGCTGTATATGTTATGCCTGCATATGCAGTTAAATCTACATTTACTTCATCATTTACAGCGATAGAAGCGATATCTTCTTGGTCTACTGATACCGTTATTGTAACTTCTGTAGCATCTGCAATTGTTACAATTGATGTTGAAGAAGATATACTATCTCCTACTGCATAACCAACTGCAGTTACTAAGCCTGAACAATTTGCTACAATCTTTCCGTCCACTACTAATGCATTAAAGTTTTCAAGTTGTTCTGTTGCTGTTTCTAATGTTTCTGTTGCTGTTGTCACTTCATCATCAATACCATCTAAATCAATATCATGTAATGTAGATGCATTATTTGCTGTCACTAATGCAGCATCTAATGTTGCTTGTGCGTCTAGTTTTCCTTTCTTTTGGTTTGTTACTGCTTCATCATATGAAAGCTGTACACTGTTTAACTGATTCTGTAATTTCTCTAATTCTGACTTTGCTTGTGCAAGTGCTGACTCATATTTTTCATATGCTTGATCGTATGACTGCTCTGCTGCTGCTAATTCTTGTTCCGCTTGTTGAAGCTGTGTTTTGTAAGTTTCTAACTCACTTGTTCCAGACGTATTACCCGATATTTCATCAGACTGCTCTACTTTTGTTTCTACTGATGTTGATGCAGCACTTGATGACTCAAGCTTCTCTACCTTCGCTGTCAATGTGTCCACTGTTTTTTGCTTTGTTTTCACAGCTTTTTTAAGTGTATCAATTTTATAGTCTGTATAATATGTATCATTACTTATTGCCTTTTTATACGAAGCAATGCTTTCCTTTGTATTTGTTAATTCGCGTTGTGCACTTGTTACGCTATTTGCTAACTTCTTAATTGTATTGTTATATGTCTCCTGCGCTAATTCTGATTGGGAAGAATTCGACTTGTACTCACTATCTGCAGTTGTTTTTGTTAATGTACGATTTATCTCTGCTTGTTGAAGTGCTAATTCTGCACTTGTTACTGCTTGCTCTAGATATGTCTTTACTGAATTATAACTTTCATCTGTTACTTTAAGAATTGCATCACCTTCTGTAACCGAATCACTTGCTGATACATAGATTTCTTCCACTTCTAAGGAAGGCATTGTTGTTGATGTGCTTGAAGAACTACTTGAGCTTGAACCTGTACTTGCACCACCCATCATATTCGATTGACTTGAGCTACTTGAACTAGAACTTGTACTGCTGCTTGTTGCTGTAATATCATAATCTACCGTTTGCGTTCCAAGTACTGTGTTACCACTCTCTGTAATGCCTACTGTTAGATTTCCTTTTGTTGCAGTTGTTTCTTTATAAACAGTTTCTGTTGCCGCTTCTGATTTACTATTTAAGTTAATCGCAACCGTTCCTATTGCTAAAACACCTACACACGCAAAGATGATAATAACTTTTTTCTTGCCAAACTTGCCTTTGCTCTTTACTTTCACTCTGGTACCTTCCTTATTTGGCTCTTTCTTCTTCATAAACTTCTTACTACCTCCTTGATTATTTAAATCATAATATTTGTTCTTGATAGCTATATGGTAACCGAAGTTTGTGATTGTTTGGTGTAGGATATGTGAAAATTATTTGAAAAATGTATGAACTGGTCATTTTATATCTTCACACTATCTTTTCAATATTTTGTCGATTTGTAGTGCCAAAAAAGTTTTTATGGAATATTATGTACTATAACCAGAAGGAGTTGATGTTATGTATAACAAAGAGGCATTATTAGAATTATTAGATGGAGCATCAGAAGAAGAAGTACTACAAGTCTTAAAAGACAACTACAATATCTCTTGGGATTTTAGAAATGGAACATGTAAATCATGGTACGCAAAAGTTTTCACTTATTGCAACGCTGACCAACTTGAAGACCAATTGAACTTTTTCTTATGGCTAGTTAATTTCTTTGCACCTATCTTCCATGTTTGCTTCAAAGAAGAAGACACTGTTTTCTTAGGCTGTAGCTGCCCTTGTGGACGTAAACAAGTAGTTTTATATTATTCACTTACTCGTAATGATTAATTACTGTTTATAAGCTAAGTTGTCATAGATAGAATATTATAGGTAAAAATGCTGCGCCCCACATAACAATATGTTTTTGTGGATGCGCAGCATTCTTTTATTGAGGGGAGGTAGACTGTTTCCTATTCATTCCAATAATCAGTTGAATCCTGAGATGTTGTCGTAATACCAAATAACTTATATATAAAATCTTCTCTGTCATCAAACATCTCCACAATAATTATTTTGTTTTGTTCAATTCTATACCCCCAATTCTGCTTCTAACTCATCTGCAGATATGGTTCCTTCTTCCCGAATAGAAATTTCCGCTTCGTTTAATTTATTCATAAGTTGGTACAGTGCTTTCTGTTTGTCTAACTCATCAAGTTCTTTCATATCTATAATAGCACACTGTCCATGCCCATTACGAGTAAGATAAACTCTATTACCATATGCAACTTCATTTATTACTGCTGTATAATTTCTCAAATCTGATATAGGCTTTATATTTGGCATATCAATTCCTCCATCCATAATATAATTATTTTATTTCTCTGTAATAACTATATTATACACATGCATCACAAATTATACAACATATTCGCATGTGAATTTGCAGCTTTTATATAAATGCTTTTGCCATCGAAAGTGATATATTAAATTAGAAATATTGTTTTTCATACCCTATGTGGTAATAAGGTTAAGGACTTTATTGTAGATATTGAGGGTGCAGAAGGAAGAGAAGCTCAATAAAAAAATATACGGTAACAAGTGGTCATCTAAGCTTGCTTACGAAACATAAGTAAAAATACACTTCCCAAACCAATGCACGAAAGTGCAATTGCTTTTGTTCCAATAACATTTGCCATTATCGCTCCAACTGCTGCCCCTATAATAAATAGAAGTATTATCACCAAATACTGAAGACTGCTTGATAATGCATCTCTGTCTTTTGTATGTATATATTTATATAAGCATTCCATTGCACTTCGCAGATTTCCAGTGCACATTGTAGTTGCTATCGCATTTCCATTAAATTTACGGAAAGTTTGCACTTGTAAGGAGCATACAAACGATACCATTACATTGACAACAGTATCATGCCAGCCTCCTTTTGGTATAAACGTAATTCCTAAGATGACAATGATCTCAAATGCAATGATAATCTGTCTCCAGTGAATTGCATCTTTGTCTCTATATCCTTCCCTTATTATCTCTGCGATAAATACTCCTATCACAAATGCAACAATAGGAATCAGATACTTTACACTTCCAAGTAATCTCCCCTCTGCTATTCGTACTCCAAACAATACGATATTTCCTGTTTGTGCGTTCGCAAATACACCGCCTCTGCAAATATATGTATAGGCATCAAGGAACCCTCCAACACAGGCAAGTATTAATCCTACAATCATTTTTTCTGACATTTGTTTGCTGTTATTCATAGTTTCACTTCTTTCATTGTATGTTTCATTTTATTCAATTCATAATTATATACGTTTTTCCATCTCTAGACAACAATATTTATAACAAAACTAATCTTCTAACAGTTCCATCTGATTTTATTTCTTGTTTTGAATAAAAGAAAAGCAACCGTTTCTATGACAGATTGCTTCCATTTTACATATTCAATTTTAAATTCTAACTATAATTGTTATATGAATTCCGACAGTTCTGCTATAAGCTTTACCGCATCATGAAAACCTTGTCTATAAGCAACATTACCATATGCTGCACCACAAGCATTATTTGCAGAAATAACATTTTCAACTTTCTTTTTCTGTTTCTTGCTTAGTTTCACCTTTTCCAACTTTTTATACATAATATCTTCTTCCCGAACAGCCTTTTGATAATCCTTATCTGTATTCAATGTTAATTCCAAAGCATGGCTTAATCTATCGGAAAAAAGTTTTTCTAATAAGGTATCATCTATTATTTTTCTATTCATTTTCAGATACACATATATTGTGTGATATTAAAAAACTAATATCACACAATATAGGTCAACCTCCTTTTTCTAATCTACTCACACAATCACACTTACTATTATAATATGACGCCACAATGCCGTCAATAAATATTTTGCCGTCATTTAGGCATTATAATAAAGTCATACTATTTTATTAAAAGGGGGAACATAGATGCCATTTCAACTATCTAAATTCACTTTGCGAATAGATTCTGAATTACTTAAAAAGTTTCGTTTTGTAGCCGATTATAATGCTCGGTCCGTCAATCGTGAAATGGAAGTCCTTATAAAAAAACACGTTAACGAATTTGAAGAAAAACATGGAAATATAAATCAGGTATAATATACAGCACTTTACAGCCGTCATCATGCCGTCAAATCTTCTTTAAGCCGTCATTTAGTCGTTATAATAAAGTCATTCTTTATTGATGGAGGTATTTTTTATGCGGTCTGATATAGCAAAGTTTACACTAAGAACGGATACTGATTTACTAAAAAAATTTCGCTTTGTAGCTGATTATAATGCTCGGTCTGCTAATCGTGAAATAGAAGTCCTTATGAAAAAGCACGTTGATGAATTTGAGAAAGAGCATGGTAAAATTACATTTGAATGATTTATAATATCTTTTTTCTAAAACCTTAAACTCCGCTCAAAACTTCAGTCATTTTTTGAGCGAAGTTTGAATTTATTTTAATAATATCTGTTATAAAATAGTAATCTAAAATTCTATATTTGTGTATTGCCACCTTTATAGTCTACCTGTCGTATTATCTATATTTTTCAATGATGCTGATTAAAATGAAATATGTATATTCTGAAGATTTTGAAACATCTGAGACACCTATTCTCATCTACAACAAGGTGTGTTGAGTTGCGATGGTCTGAAAGAACTTGAAATGATTAATAAATTATGTTATATTAAATATATAGAAAGCACCCACTCCAAAGTGGATGCTCCCGAGAAAAGACTTAGTTACCTCTCATTGAGAGGCGCCCATTCCGTTTGCAGACGGGGTGGGCATTATTTTTTTCTCTTGTTTCTCTTATCGAGAAAGGCAAGAAACGCAACAATCAAGCTACCAAAAGAAATCAATAAACTGATTATCCCTATAAATATCATAATGATATCCGCTGCTGTCATGATTACGCACCTCCCTTCCTATGTATTCCGATGAATCGGTTTTCATTGGCTCGGGAGGCTACCACCCTGTCATGGGTACTTTCCGTTTAATAATTTTAGCACACATCCTTGACAGTTTCAATCGGAAATACTCCCGTCAACTAGAGACTTCCGAAAAAATAAAATAGTTCTCTTTCTCTTGATTTGACATTTCCTCCATAGACATATATAATATTATCAGAATCAAAAAACATTTAATTTTGTTTTTGTAAGGACGGCGTTACGACGGCGTTCTATTTTTTTGTTTAAAACACTCTCAAAACGACATGGAATCTCTTAATTTTACTAGATTCTCACTTGCCCATCTACTCCCTATTCTTCAACACCTCCGCTGGAACAATCTTCTTTAATCTCGCCACCAACATCTGATTAATTATCATATACAACACAATTACAAAAGCATAGATGCCAACATACAACTGCCACGTAAATTTTAGATTAATCCCACATGCCACATTAGACACCAGATACGGATACAAAGCATCCATAATTATTTTTGCTAATGGAATGCATATCACTGCCCCGATTGAAACTATCATGAAATTACCATTCAAATATAGCTTTCGAATCTCCTTCATTCTATATCCAAATATTTTTACAAGTGATATATGAAATGCCGACCGATCTATCATCACTTTTAACATCAGATACATAACAACTGCAAAGATAATTGCCGATACCGTACACATCATTATAACCAAAGACTGCATCTTCTCAATAAATATATCCGAAGCCTTGCTAATATCCTCTTTTGTTGTAGTTGCATACAATCTTCCTTTTTCGATATCAAGTTCTTTGCCTGAAAGTACTACATTGTAGTAATTGTCTTCCACAGAAAACAACTCCCGCATACTAGTAATATCCATAAATGCATATAATCCTACTGAATATTGCATTATCTCACTAACTCGAAATGCATAGTCAACCTCGGCTTCTTCATCTGCTAATACAACTTGATCTCCAACTTTCAGACCATACTTTTGCGCCATGGCACTAGAAACTACAAGCTGATTCTTTCCTTCCTTTACTTGCACATCCAAATATGGATTATCCCTATCTATCCCCATAATCGTTACATCAAAATGATATCCAAACCTTTCTTTTTTTAATACCTTTGCATAACATGCTTCCCCACCTTCTGGTATCTTTTCCTCTGGGTACTTATATGTATACATATATTCATAATGGATATCTTCTTTATTTTCCTTACCGATATGCATACACAAAACATAGCAGTTAATTCCTATCATCATAATGAGTAGTGAAATGAACATTCCAAACACTACGGTTACTCCTGTTCTTGCCTCTCGCATCATTTGCTTAATCTGAAATCTCCTTACAAATCCCATATCCCCTAGATTAACATTTGTTGCTTTCCTAACCTTTTGTTCATTCTTTATTAATTTCAATGCCGGTGCTGAAAGGCGTTTTTGTATTACTGCACAGTTTACAAGCAGAGCAACAATGGAAGGCATAATTAAGCTATAGATTAATAAATACACTGGATAAATACGTTTCAAATCAGGCATTGAAAAGTATGAGTAGGATTCCCTCATTTGCACTGACACCCCATACTTACTAAAACCGAAAACTGTTCCAATTACTCCTGCAATACATGTTATCAAAACAGGAAGTACAAGATAATGCACCATCAAGTCCCTTTTCTTAACTCCTAGCGCATATAATGCACCTATCACACTGCTTTCCTTTTCAATTCCATGAATCACAAATACAGAAATTACATAGGTAAATAAAATCATCACAATAATTCCAGCTACAAGCCCTGTTACTTTATTAATTCTGTTATCGTCTGCCGCTGTTCCTATCCTTGGATTGTCATCTGCCTTTAGAAAAAATGTCATATTACTTACATCGATATCAAAATACTCATCCATAAGTGTATTTGTACTATCTTGTAGTTTTTTTATGCCATCATAAAGTGCATCACTTCCTTCTGCCATTGGCTGTATCTCTTTATAAAATGTACTTGCTTCATTTAGTGATGATGATAACTCCTTCGAACCATCTACAAGCTCTTCCATTGCTTGTTTTAACTTATCTTTTTTACCTATCGAATTATCCCAATACTCTTGAAAATAAATATCATCCACATCGTCTTTACTAAACTTAATCGTATTTAATTCTTTCTTTAATTCTTCATACGACATACTATCATCTAAAAGATACGCATATTGATATTGCTCGGATTTCTCACTCTTTCCTGATTCTTTTAAACTTGTATATGCCTCATTCACGACAAATGCTAAACCAAATTTTTTACTGTCTATTACACTGTCAGATAGATTTTCCAATACGGATTCATAATCTGGTACTGTTCCAATTCCAGTAATTTCAAATTGAATCCCTGCAATTTCTACTTTGTCACCAACCTGCAAACCATTTTCTTCACAGTATCGCTTTTCTAACACAATTTCATTTTTGTCCTGTGCCAACTTCCCTTTATTGAGTACGATTTGATTTATATTCTCTCGATTTGCAAAAACTCGAAGAGTACTGTTATCCTCTTGTTTAAAATCCATACAAAACATGTTCTCAAGGATTAGTCCTTCTGCTATGAGTTTTTCTTCCTCTTCTTTTGTAAGTGGAACAAATACTCCAAACTCGCCATCTTCAACATGATTTTCGATTCCATTTTCCTTCATTCCAACGATAATTGTTTCTGCTGCTCCCACCACACTAACAATCATATACATTCCTAATGCAATTAACGCACCTAGAGCAAAATAACGTAAGAAATTCTCTTTTAAATCTCTAAAAATTCTCCTTCTTAGTATCCTTTGCATTCTACAAGTCCTCCAATTCAGCCGCTGGCACTCTAACATCATTCTCGTATTCTTTGCTAATTTCTCCGTCTTTAATGACAATCACTTTATGTACCATATCTTTGATGGCGTTGTTGTGTGTTACAATTAGCATGGTTGTTCCGTACTTTTGGTTAATCTTTTCTAAGAGAATTAGGATATCCCTTGATGTCTTCGAGTCCAGTGCTCCTGTTGGCTCATCACAAAGAAGTAATTTCGGATTCTTTACCAATGCTCTGGCAATTGCACATCTTTGCTGCTGCCCACCTGATAATTGCGATGGAAGTTTATTCTGGTGTTCTGTCAATCCTAAGGTTTCTAACAGCTCATTGATATCTAATGGCTGCTTTGATAAATACTCACACACCTGTATATTTTCTTTTACCGTAAGATTTGGTATCAGATTATAAAATTGAAATATAAAGCCCAAATTATCTCTTCTATAGTCGCATAATTTATCTGGTTTTAATCCGAATATTTCTTTTCCATCTACCTTAATAGAACCAGAATCTAATGTATCAAGCCCTCCGATGCAATTTAAGAAAGTGGATTTTCCCGAACCGCTTGCACCTTGAATCACACACATTTCTCCTTGCTCTACTCCTGTAGTAATTCCTTTTAAAACCTGAACGTAGCTTTCATTTTCTCCATAGCTTTTTTTCATATCTTTTACTTCTAAATACATAGTATCAGCCTCCTTTTTAATCTATAAATTTTTACTCAATTGTCAAATTCTTTGTAATCTTCAAAGATATATTAATATGTTTTATGTCTATCGCTACAATTTGTCAAATCGTATGTACACAACACATATTTTCAACGTAATTGCTATATAGTTACTCAACATAACAGTGTTATCTAAAATTTATTTTTATAGCTACATAATACAATTTCTTTACAAAATATAATTGTATTACATAGCCATAACTTTGAAATGAAACATTCCTCTATCTAAACATTCCATTCCAACCTGACACCAGATACTTAATCGTTATCTCCATATGTTTCATTGCCATCTCTTCTGATTCCGCATGTGTTAGTACATGTGCAAACATATCTATCTGTGTGTGCGCAATCCAATGAATAACAAAATCATTGACTGGTTTCACATTCGCATTAACAGCCATCTTATCCGCTACCAGACGATAATGCTTTTCTGTGATTTCTACAAACTTCTCCACACTCTGTTCATATCTTGAACCTTGCGATTTCATCAGCACAAGATGAAATACATCATAATACTGATACATATAGTGAATGATCAATTTTGCAGTTTCCAAATCCTCTGAAAAGTTTTCTACCATTGTCATTCCTGTATTCACTAGCTCTATTTCTTCTTGATAATGTGCATTCATTACCATATATAATTTCGAAAGTGGCTCTTCCACCAATGCTGCAAACAAATCCTCTTTGTCCTTAAAAAAGAAATATAACGCTCCTGTTGTTACACCTGCATTCTTACATATATTACGAAGCGAAGCCTGCATATATCCCTTCTCCATAAATTCCTTTTTTGCACTAGACAGAAGATTTTCTCTTGTTTCATTATCGTGTTTCAAAGTATACCTCCAGTCTAATTTAAATAATAATATTATTTAGATAACAGTGTTATGTTATCTTGTTTTTATGATTTTGTCAAGCTAGCTTTTAGATATTCTTCTACCATTGGGTAGTATTTCTCATCTGGCTTTGCATTTTCATAATAAAACTCTAATGATTGTACATGAACTACATTTGCATCAATTTCAACAATATCTGTATTTTTATAAAATATTTCGTCTGTGTCAGTTTCTTGGAATTCCTCATACAACATACATCTGACTCTTATACCTTCAAATTCTGTGTCGTAATACTTAAACCCTGGATAAGATTCTACAAATTCCCCATCCTCGTTAAAGAAATCTAGTACGCTCTGCTCCTGTTTCCACTTGAATGTCAAACAGATTTTATCAAGTTTAAACTCTAAACCCTGAGCAAAAATCATTGTCTTACCATCTATTTTAAATTTCAAATCTGTCTGCTGTAATTTCTTCACTAGTTGTAATAATATGCTCCAGTCCTTTTTTTGCTTCATATTATTTGTGCTGATATGAAAATTACATGTATTTTGTATTTCCTGTTCTACAGTTGTTTGTTTCGTTAATGATGGTAATTCATCTTCCCAGCCACCCGTTATCTCTAGATGAATCTGTATTGGCTGAAATACTCTCAATTGGGTATTTGTCCTTCTTATAAAACTCGGTGGAAATCCATAGAAACGTGTAAATGCTTTTGAAAATGCCTCAAGTGTTTCATAACCGTATTTCAGTGCAATGTCTATAATATGTAATCTTGTAGTTTGAATATCATATGCTGCCATTGAAAGTCGCCTATTTCGTATGTATTCCATAATTGTGATATCAAAAATGCTACGAAATAGTTGATTGATTAGATTACTATTCAGGTAAAAATGATTTGCAATACAATCTAGGTTTACCTCTTCTTATCCTTATCCATATATTTCTCTTGAAATTTATTCCATTCCTTGTTTACCTAATGAATACTTCTGTTCCATTAATTTTAATTGCCTTAATACTGCTCCAATCCATCTTTTTCGAAAAAGTATATATTTCTACATAGTTACCTTTGTCATCTATATAATTGCCACTGCCTGAGAACCATTCATTATCAAATTCGATCCTATTGTTAGTAATACTATGGAAAAACCCACTACTCGAACCGTCTAAGAATTCTAATGATATCTCCATGCTTACATTATCCTCTGTTACATTTTTTAGCGTTCCATAAATCATAAAACCAAGTTCAGAATATTCCATCTTATGAAAAACAACTTGATGCTCCTCTGTTGCAGGTACACTTATGTTTACTTTCTCTAACATCGTTGTTTGAGGTATTACAACTTTGACTTTTTTGCGGATCCCTTCTAGAGAAAATACTAATTTTCTTTCGTTTTTCTGCTTATTAATATCATAAAACGAAAACGAAAAATAACGTATGTTCTCTGTTGCTAATTCTTCTAGCTCGCAAATACTATATCCAACATGTCCAATATCTACAAACTTATTTATAATATCTTCCTCTTTAAAGTTTTCTTTTAAATCCTCAGATATTGCTTCCACAGATACTGTTACCCAACCTGTATTCGTATCAGAGGTAATATCAATTACAGTTAATTTATAGTCTTTATTCTGAACCGATTCGCCAATTGCTAATACTTCTGTTTTAGAAATACCTAAAAGCTCTGAAATAATAATTTTAACCTCTTCACTCGCTGTTACATATGTAAAACCACTAAGGCATAATATCATAACCGCAACCATTGCTACTTTAGAAAACTTTTTTGAATACAACTTAGAATTAGCCGTCTTTTCCTCTCGTACTCGTCGTAATGTTTCCTTCTTTATCTTCTCCTCGTTTATGCTACCTTCTCTTCCTGAATCTGTGCTCATTGCTACATCTTCATCGTCTAATTTCCTAAATATATTTTGTATGTTTATATTAATTTTCATAGAACTCTCCTTCCTCAAATCTTTTAACAAGCTCCTTTTTTCCTCTATAAATCTTTGACTTAACTGTGGATAATGGCAGTTTAAACTTCTCTGCTATTTCCTCTAGCTTAAATTCATAGAAATAGTAAGCAAGCAAGATATCTCTATCTGGATATTTAAACTCCCCAAGTAGCTTCCTTACTGCCTCTACTTGCTCCGTTAATACCAAATCCTCTGCTATATCGTTGACTTCCACTGTTATTACATCTTCTTCAAATGTATAATCATTCCTACTCTTCACTAGTTTCTTCTTCGTCATATTCCTTGTAATCTGAGCAATATACGGCTTTAAACTTTCTGTTTGAATTAGGTTATCCCTGTTTTTCCAAACAGCGTAAAATACATCAGAAGAAACTTCTTCGATATCTTGATTTGTTAGCAGTTGCCCTCCAATGCGAGTTGCAATGGCAATTACATACGATATGTACTGCTCCATCAATGCTACAAGAGCTCTCTCACTATTCTTTTTTAACTTTTTTATAATTGTGCTGTCTCTCATACTACCTCCTTTCACTTAACAATACCCTCGATTAATATATAAAGTTTCAATTTTTTCAAAAAATTTTACGGCATTTTATGGATACTTTTCATAGATACAGCAACTATGAAATTTTACACTAGTAAAGGATAGTTATACATGTCCAAATGAACTTGTCATAACTATCCTCAATTGATTCTCTTTATTTTTATTCATAGCAATTCCGTATTATGTAAAATACTCTGCAATCGCTTCCATTACTGAATAGATTGTATTTGATTTAACATATAAATCCGCTTTTCCCTCTAATGTTTCATCATGATTAAATGCAACAGAAAAGCCAACCTTCTCAAATAGTGGTACATCAGAGAAGGAATCGCCTACAGCAAATACATCTTCCATGTTTCCACCCAAACTCTCCACAATACTTTGTACATGTTCTATCTTATGTTTACTTGAACAAACTGTTGTTCCAATTCCAACTGTACCATCTTTGAGTACTTCATGAACCGTACCAAACACCTCATCAAATCCATACTTCTCCTTGAAACATTCTGCAAATAAAATATTCGATGTAGTAACGATAATAGGCTTTATTCCAGCTTCTTTCAAAGTGTTGACGGTTTCAGCAATGCCATCTACGATTGGTAACAAATCAAAATGTTCTTTTATATAATCTACAGTGAGCTTGTCCATAATTTCTGATACTGATACCATAAAAATGTTAGAGTCAATTCTTCCTGCTTTTAACTCATTTTCTAGTTGAATCACTTTATCTTCAACGTTGAGTAGTTTTGCATAAAATAGATTTGATGTCGTTCCTTTTATTAAAGTGCCGTCCATATCGAAGCTTGCTACCTTGAAATGGCTTTGTAATATATCGGTGATTGGGGTCATGTTTTGTTGATTCCTTTCGTTTTGTTCAGGGTGTCAGAGATATGACGATAAGAGCTTGTATAGTGATTTATTGATTGTTTGACTTGTTTTTTTTGTTTATAACAGGTAACACTTACCGCAAATATAATAAACATATTACTACAATAATTTTATGTATTAATATATATTTACATACTATCCACTAATCTTTCAAGTTCATCGTATATTTGTTGGTCTGTTTGATTTCTTTGAATAAATGATGCATCCATACCATTTTTTCTTAATTTATCTATCCAAGACAGTGCTGTTTCTTTACCAATACCTCTTTCTAGCATTCCATAATAAATGTATGCTAATTCATTTGAAACGTTAGTATTAAATACTGTAGGGTCATCTGAATTTACGCAAGTTAATATATTATCCTTTTCTTTTTCAATACTGCTTATTTTATATATATGATTTTCGGTCACTATATCCAAATCTCCAATTACTAAATTTGAAGAAGGATTGATTTCTATCACAATACCTAATCTACTGAAATTATTTCGAACAATACTCTGCAATTCCTGAATAATTATAATATCTTCTTCCGTAATCTCATAATTAACAGGATAGTACATTTGTGATACATAAAACTTACAGTGCCTAGCAAATGTTAATTTGGTACTATCCCATATTAGTCTTTTTTCTTGTTGTTCCTTGCAAAAATGCTGTTCTTCTGCTTCTTTGCACATATCCAACAATTTACTTGCTTTAAAATTGTTTAAATACCCATCAACAAGAACTGCTGTTGTTAATCCTCTAGTAGTTCCATATATCATTTTAGCAGTTTTATATATCACCTCTTCCATATATGCAAGTATCGAGGCTTCAAACTTTGCATAATTATGGCTTAGTATGTGATATGCCCAAAGATAATTATCAAGGATTTCTATTCTTGGCATCACAACTACAGGATTACTTACTCTCCATTGAATTGGATCAATGCCAATTGCTGTTCCATGTCCAATACGATCTCCTGCATGAAACTTGAGATTTGTAACCACTTCATCCATTCTCCTCAAACCCGATAATATGTGTCTGAAATCTTCACCAGCATGAAACGTAAATCCTAAACTCTGTCTAAAACAATTATTATAACTTGATAAACCTATAGGCTCAACCGTACTGTCACGAGCTATTTCAAAAACAGGAGTAAACGTCCAAATAGGCGTAGAATTTTCTAAACTAGCTGCATCTATTCCAACTAGATATTTTGTAAGTTCTGGATTCTCCTTCCTTAATTCAATAAGGTTTTCTATTTCTTGAATATAATTGTCTTGTAACTCACCATACTGCAATTTACGATGATTTACTTCCCCCAAGGCAATGCACTTATCAGGAATTGAATCATCATAACGCTTTAACAGATGAAAAACCAAGCCAACTTTAGGCATTCTTCTTTGTACTATATATTCATTATTGTGATTTGTCACACAATAATCACTACGTAAAATCTGCAAATAAGCTTGTAAAAAATCCTTTACCATTTTTCTAAGTTCAGAACAGTTTTTATGTAAGCTAACACGAAATTCTATTTTTGTTAAATCCGTGTTTTGAAACTGTGCCCGAATCGCCTGTTCCCAAAATTTTGTATTCTTTATCCTATTAAGTTTTGAATTCTTACTATACTTTTCTACTTGAAAGTAATCTAAACCTTTAATCGTTTTCTGTTGTACAGACGTATTAAATACAAAATTCTTAATACGTAAATATTGTACTATTAGCTCATTTATACATTTTTGTTCAAGGCTTTTTTCTTCGGATAAGAAATGCTTCATAGCATAGTATAAAAAAATAATTTCATCATATGTCTTTATAGTGTTATCTACTTTAAAAATAGCTCGTACTAGATTACAATCCCTATGCTCTGACCATTTAATATATTCTAATACTTCCTCCCAAAGTGATTTCATATAGCCATCTATTTCTTTGGGATTATCTTTAAAATGCTGTTCATAAAATACACGCAATTCTTTTCCCGATTTGAACATGTTAACAAAAAATTTCAGCTCAATGTTTTCATTGTTATCACTATCTTTATAATTTCCCAAAACCCCATAATTAGTCGCTATCTCTATAGAAATGCATGCACGAATCAATCTACATGCACTTACATAAAACTGTAACTCCGTTTTTGAAACTAAACTATGATTGTCCAAAGGGAGCATTAAATATAGATGTTCATCCTCTCCACCTGTATATTCCATTAGTTTATCCCATATATTAAGAAATGTTCTTGATACCCCACTATGTAAATGATTTTCGGCAACACCTTTTTGCAATATCTTTGCTAATAATTGATCTGCAACCTCAATATTTCCATAATAGCTATTAAAACAATACATATCTTGTTCGTCATCACCATTTACATTCATATAGGTCATAACTATAAAATCTAATGGTACATGACGCATCAAACTATGGAATAAATAGATTTTATTATTTCCACTAAATCCACCAAGTAAATCATTATCTTTATCATTCTTCCAATATTTAAAAACTATTTTCCCATCCCTTTGTGAAATAAATGATTGTGCCAGTGCCTTAAATAAATTAACATAAAAATCATGGTTACTTTCTTGTTCACTATATAAAAAACACATCTCACAATACAAATTGATTTCATCGTATGAGTTTACAATATAATTCCTACCAATATAATGAATTACGTCTTCTTTGATTGATTTTTTCAAACTTATTATGGATTTCTCCAGGTTTTCCCTATTTGTCAAATCATCTTTAATACTATTTCGAACTCCTATAAACTTTTTAAGCTTATCCTCATAAAAAAAATCCAATGAAGTGAACGGATAGCATAATACTCCTAAATAGCGATTAATTGAATCATTTATCATTATTTACTACCTGCCTTAGCTTTATGAAATAGTTTATCCAACCTTTCCTCTGTTATCCTATTATTATCTTCCACTCCATTGTTTATTTCTTCAATAAACATACTCAATACTGCTCGGTCAGCTTGTTCATGTGACAGAGATAGTAGTTCTGTAAATTGCGACATAATCTCCGCTTTTCTGCTTATCTCTACCAAATTCATCTCTTGTGATTTATATACTATATAGTGACACAGAAGAAATTGTAAATATGATATATCTACACTATCATCAACATCATAATAACATTCATTCAACGCATTTACCATTTCACTTGCTTCATACCTTCCATACCAAACATTTAAATTTGTAGATAATGATAAACATTCAAAATAGAATTTAGAAAAATTCACCTCCTTTACTTTTCTATTAATATTTGAATAATTACCTATTTCATTGCTTATTGCACTAGCAAGTAATTTCTTTGCTTTAGTCTTACTAACTCCTTTATTACTAATTAAAAACTTCTTATAGCTTTCTTCTAGATTTGCAAGATTGATACTTTCTTCCCAACAATAAGCTAAGACCAAATTTTTTATTTCTTGAACGATAAACGTTTTTATACTATCACAATAATTCATTTTCCATAAATTATTTTGAGTTATATTTTGAATTATTTTTCTTCGATCAATATATTCTTCTTTTTCTTTCTCACTTATCGGAATTACGATTTTATTTAGTTTATACTTATCAGCAGAAACCTTTACAAAATTCACCTCCTCAAATATTTTTTCAAAATTATTTTCACTATTCATCTTTTTTATAAATGAAACTATATCATTATTATATCCAATCAATTTTGAACTCTTATCTATTACTAACATATACAATAGATTTTTTATGAGAGTTCCATCTAAAATGCTTGCATCAAAGTTTAAAGCTAATGTATCGAACACAGCAGAACAAATATTTTTATCTGTACTCTTCGATACATTCATTTGTATATAATTAAATTCGCTACCAAAATCTTCATACATATCTTTAATTAAATCTTGCATAAGTTCTCCATAATTTTTATTATCTTGTAGATAACAATAAGATTGTAATGCATAAAAAAAACATACAATAAGTGTAGATAATAGTTCGTCCAAATCATCAATACGCGATTCATCTTCCATAAGATTTACATTTAAACATTCTACAATCTTGTCCATAGGAAGATTATTAAATAGGTATAGACTTATTTCCATTTTACATTTAAATAGAATACGAATTATAAAATCCTTCATACAAAATCCTTCATAACGCATTCCAATAAACTCCACTGTTCGAAAAACTCCAGTTCTATCAAGACTTTTTTTTACTTTCATAGTAAAATCACTAATACTTAGATCAACTGCACCATAATATAGAGTATTATCCTCATTAGAAGATATATCTTCACTTTTATTCATTTTAGGCAATATTACTTTTAACTGATCACTACATACTCTTTTGGATACTACCGTTGAAGATAACAACAAATATAGTGTTTTTTCTTTCATATTATTATAATATTCACCTATAATATCAACTACATTGCTATTCAATAACCGATGCGCAAAATCCATTAATATAAATAGTTTAAATTTCACATCTTTTTTTAGTTCATCATAACTATCACCACTTGAATTAATAATTGGTTCGGCATTTTCAAAGATAACTTTTGAATCTTCCTCTGTTCCTCCTAAAACAATCATATCATTAAAAATCTTATCCCTCATACTATTATAGCTTGGATTAGATGCAACTATTGTCTCTATTATTAATTTTCTATCACTTAAGTCAATGCTTCCATCACTCTTTGTTTTGCTATTTATTTCCAACAGCACATTATATACATTATTTAGACCTCGAGATGTATCATCAAATAGGTTATACGTATATGATAAATTGCTATACTTATCCTTTTCATCTATCTCATAAGAAGCATTTAATTTTACATATCTAAAATAACTTGGTTGGACATATGCTTTTAATGTATCACAAAGCAAATCGCTCAAAGTCAATCTACTATTCTCCAAATCTATGGCATAGTTTCCTCGTTCTGATAACGTCCAGCGTTTAATAGCGTGACGAAACACAGGTGGAATAATTTTCTTTAAATACTCATATGCTAAAACTTGTTTCCGCTCTAATAATGTTTTATTATTATCTCCTAAATATGCTGTATCAAAAATAGAACTGTCAAGGGCTTTCTCTGCTCTTAAAAATTCTAAAGTAAGCGCCTCCTCAAATGTTTCTAAATCACCTGAAATAAATGTTACAATTCTTGAATTAGATAAATAAGATAACAAGGTCTTTACAACATCAGAGCAACGATGTGTACTCAAATCAATATCATCAATGAAGATATAAATAAGTGCTTTCTGTTTTTCTCCTTCCGTTCCCAGTAATTCATTAATAAAATCATTAAATTTTCTAATAAACTCAGTATCTGAATTAAAAACTTTAGCTGACTGTTTCACATAATCATTTTCACTTGTAAATTGATTTAGTAAAATATCTCGATAGTCTTTCTGAATATATGTATACTGTTTAATAACTTCGTTGTATTTCTTTATTAATATGTGTTCCCGCTCACACATATAAATTTGACTTTTCTGTTCCTTTATGTATTTCTTATGTCTCTCTTCTACTATCGTACTGAACATTCCTAATATTGTCGCCATCAATGTACTGTGAGTAGACATATTTTCAGGAATAATAATTGGTAATATTACATCCATATCTTCATTATCTTCTGAGTCATTAATTCGTTCTCTCACTGTTTTTAGTAGTGATGTCTTACCTGCTCCTCTACAACCTAGAATACCAATATTATTTGTCTTTTGATCTATTTCTCTATGATAATCCTTTTTTTTCTTTTGATTTTCGTTTTCATTTTCAATTTGGCGCTTAACAATCTCTGCTGCCTCTTCTCTAATTGCTTTTACTTGTTCAAATATCTTTTCATATGTAGGAAGTATTAATTTACATTCATTCTCCGTTAATACTCTTGCACCAATTTTGTTTGCTTTACTCATATGTACTCCTCTCATATTTTTAACTTTCCTATACCAAGAAATTAAGCAATGTATTCTGCTCTCAGCTATTTCACTTCTCTTCTTTTGTTTGTTCTTTTGTTTGTTCTTTTGTTTGTTCTTTTGTTTGTTCTTTTGTTTGTTCTTTCGTTTCTTCTTTTGTATTTGTATGAAGCTCAAACCATTGCTTGTGTTCTTCGTCTATCACGTGATTGATCTGCTTTACTAATTTAGATTTTAAGTCTTTATAAATATCATAGCCTTCTTCATTCTTATGTTCACGATAACCTTCTACTTCAATTAGATAATCTGCTACATATTGTTTCACTTTCTCTGCTGCGCTTCGATATTTTGTCCAGTTATCTTTGTAATGCATCAATCCATTTATAGATAATGCAAATGCTGCTACACTTGCTATTACGCTATTTACAATACTAAGATATTCCCCGTTTCCTAATAAATTAATTGTTGGTATAGAAACATTTGCCGCTATTGCAATAATACTAAAAAGCTGATAGAATCTTTTATTACTTGTTGCTTTATCGATGTACCAAATAAGTAAATTGCTTATTCGAAATCTTAGTGCATCATCATCAATCATATCAAGCATTCCTAAGACAAACTGTTTCTCATGTTTAGGAATTTCCTTACTGATACTGTATCGATTCCAACTAGTTTTAAATCTTCTTTTTTTTAATCTTGTTTTTTCTATTTCTTCTTTCATATTAATCCTCCCTTGACTAAAAACTCAATATACTGTTACTATTTTAATAATTATACAACAAATTCCATATTCTTTCTACATTTTATCCTGTTTTATATATTTTTTCTTCTCTTATAAAAAAAACGTTCCTTTATAGCACCTATGATATGCTTCATCATAACTACTATAAAGGAACATTTTTATATGACTAATAATCCAAAATATAATTCAGATTTTTTTATATTACTTTCTTAACTCTTTGCTATATATCAGTTCTCTTCATCCACCCAATCACATAATCACTCACTTCCGACATGCTTTTTTCACTCGTATCATATATATCAAATTCCGTATCACCTAAACTTGTATGCGTCTTAAAATAGTTATTGTAATCTATAGAGCTTTTAATCCAGCCTTCATCAACAATTCCTCTTCCTTCTGTCATTCGACTTCTCAAAGCATCTTCATCACACACAAGAGCCAAACAATGAATATCACTAAAGAATCTGCTATTGTAAGTATGTTTCAGCTTATCAAGATTACCTGCCATTGTCCAAAGTACTGGCTTTCCACTTTGCATAATATTCTTTGACAAACTTTCAAGCTGTTCAACTTGTGCGTAATAATCTTCCTCCGTCGCACCCGGCATAATGTTATAAAACATATCCGCGTCTAAAACAACAACATCCATCTGCTTTTTCATTATTTCAATCCCTGTGGTCGTTTTTCCAATCCCGCTACAACCAGTTAATATATATAATGGCAACGAATTGAACTTCCATGTATCTCCGCATTTCGGACATTTAACCTGTCCATTCATAACTTCTTTATCCCAATTATGATTTCCACATTTTGAACAAATTCCTATCATCTTAATACCTCTGCCTTTCTCATATCCTACAATCTTTGGATCACAGACACAAAGTTGCGTATAATAAATCTTGATTTATCACACTAGTTTCATCAATTTATTATAATCTTCATCCTCAGTAACCCATAACACAACATACACATATTCCATTTTCAGTTGCCTATACATTTCTAATCTGTGTCGTCCATCATTTACTTCAAATCTTCCTTCAACATAGTTCACAATCAGCGGTGGAGCATCCCAGTGTTCAATGTATTCCTTCATCTTATCTACAATTGCAAAAAAATGTTTGATAGAATTATCATCTTTCAAATACTTAGGCGCACCACTTTCTATATTGGATAAAAGCTCTATTGATATCTTTCTTAATCCAATATAATGCCTTTTCTCCAAAAGCAAACCATCTGCCAATGCTAAATTTTTACCATCGTTGCGCAGAAAAAGCTGTATCCACTGCTCTATATTCCCATTTTCCGTATATTCTTTTGCTATACTATATGTACCATATATCATAATTTTGTCCTCTGTCTTACCACTTCATACATCATGATTGAAGCTGCGCAACTTACGTTAAACGATGACGCAACTGCCTTTTCTGCCATTGGTATGCTACACAATTCATTACTCTTCTCTTTATAGTGATAGCTCAATCCCTTTGTTTCATTTCCAATCATCAACATAAGTGGTGATGTCAAATCCAGTTCACAAATTGTTTTTTGAACATGTGCTGTAGAACCAATCATTTTAAAATCGCTATACTTCTTTCTTACATTACAAATAAATTCATCCAATTTATTATTATCCAATATTCTTACTATCTTCAAAGAAAAAAACGAACCCATTGATGATACAATTACGTCTGGGTCATATATATCTACAGCATGTCCTATTATAATAAGCAAATCTACCCCAAGCGCATCACATGACCTGACTAATGTACCAAGATTGCCCTTGTTGGAAGGTCTATCAAACAGTACAAAAAACGGATTTGTAGATAACTCTATCTGCTCAAATACATTTTCTCGCATTTCAACAACTGCCATCAATTCTGATGTATCTTCTTTACTACTTAGTTCCTTCATCAATTCTTTAGAAAATCGATAATTTATATTTGTCTTAACTTCATGCAGTATATCTTGCGCCCAATCAGATATCTTTCCCTCTATAAAAACAAAATATTTAATATTCCAGCCATTACGTATTGCCTCATTAATATTTCTTACTCCCTCAACAACAAATTCCTTGTAATAATTTCTCTTCTTACGATTTGTTTTTAACACTAATATATGTTGATATATATTGTTTTTCACATACACTTCTATAACCATTTCTCAACTCCTTGCATACTTTTCAGAAAGTATACCAGAAATCTTCTACAAAGATTATTCCAACATCACTTTAAAACAAACTCGGTATATGGCGAATATTTATTCATAAAATCTGTATAATCGTGTTCTGATGTACACCACATTATTACAGGAAAATATGTAACATTTTCTCTTAGTAATGCTTCAAATAATGGACTGTTACAATTAATTTCAAATTCACCATCTGTATAACCTACAATAATAGGAGGCAAAATCGTATTATTTCTAATCTTTTCTCTCCAACTCTCCACCCTACATTCAAATACTTCACCATTAACCTGCCACTTCATATCCTCTTCAGGACCACTATTTCTTACAAGTAAACTCAATGGCATTGCCAATGGTCCAGCGTAGTATCTAGTTTCTTTATACAAACCATCTGAAAAGACTTTATTCTTTCTTTCAAATAGAAGGTAGGTGTGAATCCACTCCTCTAAAAGTTGATTATCATTATACTCTTTTGCAGAATTGATATCTGGACAAAAAACAAGCTCACTAGAGTCTTTTCTGGAATAAACAATCTTCTTTACGGTATCCGCTGACAAGCAATATTCCTTCGCCAATTGCTGCACTGTTATCCCATATTTAAATTTATTAATCAGCATTCTATTACGTCTTTTAAAATATTTCTTTTGACCGGAAACCTCTCCCCACGTCTTTGCCTCTGCTTCCTCTTTAGGAACATAAAGCAGTGTTCCACCTGCATATTTTTGAATTTCCTTTAATAATTCTGCTGGAAGTACATCCAGCGCATTTAAATAATTCATTTTTTCTAATCCTTTTTATATAAACATCTAAGTCTATAACTGCATGTAAATTTCGAAACGGGTTACCCTCTTTAAGCGTTTGATGAATTTTCAACGACTTATTCTGTTCACCTATGCAAAAAGAGCAGACAATTACTTTTGCCTGCTCCGCAATCATATCATACTGCTCAATAATTCGCAATATGATACCAAATGTTGGTTCATGTGTATACTACTGCTCACTTAATATTATATTCGTTTGCTCGATTACATCTTTCACATGATCCGCCATCTGAGATACCTTATCCATAGAACTCTTAATTAAAAGACTCTTATCCGATGTTTGCCCAACTTTTTCAATTGCTGTATCTACAACTGTTAACATTTCTCCTGTCGTTTCATTGAAATTCTGAATAATCTGCGTAACATCTTCAATGGCACGATGAATTCCTTCATCATTTTCCCGTGCATTACCAACAGATGCCTTTGAACTACTTGATAAATCTTGAATATTAGATGCAACTACAGCAAAACTTCTTCCTGCATCACCAGCTCTTGCAGCTTCTATTGATGCATTTAATGAAAGCAAACTAATCTTACCTGCAATCTTTTCTACATCATGTGTCATAATATTATATGATTCCACACTCTCATTAATATTTTCCATAGAACCTGATATGTTTTGATTCAACTTATTCAGCTCATTCATGTGTAGCACAATGTTTTCCATTTCCTTGCTACTAGTCACACTTACATCACGAATGATGTCCGCCTCTTCCTTAACCTTATCAATGTTTTCAATCAACTCAGAAAATATAACCATCAGTTCATGATTTCGCTTTAATACTTCTTCGTTAACTTTTGCAACTTTGCGTCGCTCCTCACGAATATATTTCATCATATATTGATGACAATTTTCTTTTTCATTGATTCCTCTTACCAATGCCATAGCCATCTCTCGACATTGCTTATAGCCACAAGCATGACAATCAAAATGACGTTCTCCTTCTGTGACTTTGCCAAGTTCCAAAAACGCCTTTTCAATTTGCTGCTCTGTAATCTCAGCAGTATTTTTCTTCTTCACTTTATATATACGCATAAAATCATCAATATTTAATTTTTTATCAAACTCTTCAAACTGTTTATCTAAACCTTTTTTTGTTGTTTCTTTTTTACGAACCGCCCTCGCATAATGCTCTACATCGTGCATAATATTATTCATTATAAACCGATTATAATCCATGCCTGTAGCAGGTCCACCATTACATCCATTCTCACAGTTCAACACATCAAATACTACCGGAAGTACACTCTTCTTCTGCAAATTATAAGTATCTAAATCGTCATATAATTTTTCAACACCTTCCGAAGTGATAACATCTAATCCTGGTTCATGAATTAATAGGTTCGTCATTAATCCACCTGGCTTAGAATAAATTGCTCCTTCTAATCCCTGTTGAACATCAAACTCAAATTCACTATATATCTTAACCTTTGGTAAATCTACATTGTTTTCGTTAAAATATTTTTTCAAATGTTCCATTGTCACATTGTAATCAATAACTCCTGTTTCATGAAACTCATCGATTTTCGCAATGCATGGCGAAATCGCTGCTATCTTTCCTTTATACCCCATTACCTTTCTCATAAAAATTGCAGTACACAACATAGGACTATGGATTGGAGATAGACTTGATATCAACTCTGGTTTATGATGTTCAATATAATTTACCACTGCTGCACATGGTTGTGAAATAATCTTCGTATCAGGATGTTTTTCCAAATAACGAAGATGCGCCCAAGTACATATATCAGCCCCATATCCAACATCGTAAATTGCCTGCACTCCATGAATCCGCAACCATTGCAATGCATGTCTCCAATTACCATCAAAAGCTATTTTAATCGCAGGTGCTGCAATCAATGCAATTTCTTGCCCCGCTTTCAAATCTGCCAAAAACCGATCTGTATCATCCTGAAAATATCTAGCCTCATGTGAACAAATCTTAATACAAGCACCACACTTAATACATTTTTCATCGTTAATCTCAATACGTAGCTGTCCATTCTCATCCTTACGAGCAACATTAGCCTCTCTCGCTGGACATACTCTAACACAAGCATTACACCCTACACATTTCTCAATTTCAACTAAAATTGTACTCAATGTTGTCTCCTTTCCACTGCCATCATCCCCCTGAATAACCACAGTGCTCTTTAGTTTTTTATATCCTTATGTAAACTAAAACGGTATGTTATATTATAACATATTTTGTGCTTAAATATAAGACTAATAAGTTAGCTTTTTCTTGGTTGTAAGATAACCCTTTCTCCATGTTCTCCAACCCAAGCCTTTAAATGTGGATATTTAACCCTAAGATAACGTGTAAATAATTCTGGATTCTCACTATTCTCCGAAAACATCTCATAATGTCCTGGAACTACCAAATCCGGTTCTATATACCCCGCCAAATCCGTAGCTTCCTGATAGGTCATATTTCCAATAATATTGTTTTCTAATCGTTTTGCGTCTCTACCGTTAATAGGTAGAAAGATTGCACTAAAATGACTATTCTCCTTTAATTTCTTGTATAACTCTGGATAAATACAAGTATCGCCTGCATGATAGATCTTTACCCCATTTCCCTCAATTATATATCCTAGACAAGGATACTCTCCTGTTCTCTTATCTTGATTTAATGCTTCATGTGCTGAAGCAATTCCTCTAATGGAAATTCCATTTAAATTAACATCTACTCCATCATTCAGACCAATAAATCGTTCTTCTTCTATCTCTAAATCCTTAGCTAAAGAAGGAAGGAGTATACTTGGGGTAATAAATTTAGCATTTGGAGAACTTTTAGACATTTGATTCCACGATGAACGATCAATATGATCATCGTGGTCATGAGTACCTAATATAATATCTGCATTTCTTACCTCACTTGGATTTAATAATGTAGGTATATTCCTTGCATTACTATCTTCTAAATATGCGTCAATATAGAGAATCGTCTGATCTATCTTTATAGCATATCCCATCTGACCAAGCCACCAAAAGGCTAATTCTCCATAGTTTACCTTACATTCATTAATATCATTAATTAATTCTGTTCCTATTTTCATATGCTACCTTCTTCTATAAAATATTCTTTGATAAACTTATACCATCTATCCGAGAGTGAATTGTCAAACGGAAGTCAAAGCGAATTTCAAGTTGTTGTAATGCTTGTGTTTACTAGGGTTCTATTTATGATACGGTTCACCTTTCATAATCCTATACCCCCTATAAACCTGCTCCAACAACACCATCCTCATCATCTGATGTGGAAATGTCATCTTCGAGAAGCTAAGCTTATAATCAGCTCTATCTAGTATTCTCTTATCCAAACCAAGAGAACCACCAATAACAAAAACCACATTGCTATCTCCATTGACACCTAACTGTTCCATCTTCTCTGATAGTTCTTCACTGGTCAGCATCTTACCTTCAATGGCAAGAGCGATTACATAGGCATTGTCCTTTATGTATCTTAGAAGCTTGTCACCTTCTTTTGCTTTGATTTGAAGCTCTTCGTTTTCTGATGCGTTATCAGGTGTTTTCTCGTCGGGTACTTCTATAATTTCTAATTTGCAATAACGACTTAGTCGCTTTGTATATTCATCAATCCCTAATGTAAAATATTTCTCTTTAATTTTTCCCACACATAAAACTGTAATTTTCAATGTTGTCTACTTCGCCTATATTTTATACTTTTATCAATTCCACCATCAACTTAGCTTATACACTCGATATATAATATAGATTCTAAGTACAAGCATATAAACTACAATACAGCTCCCTAATGGATTAATTCCCACTAAACCAATAATACACAGAAGCAAAATTCCTATAATGTATAAAATCTTATATCGGCTTAACATTTTTTCATTTTCACTTGCGTAATCAAGATTTCCCTTTGCTTCCAACATCTTTATCATTCCATCAAAGAAATAAAAGACAAACAGCAATTCTATTGCTGAAACCATTGCAGATACAATATAAGCATTCGTAACAATATCATTCCAAACTCCGAATAAATCTAATAGCTGAATTACAAATAATATTAGACTCATCTTTTTTGCGTTATTTATCTGCGGTTCTTCCTGTACTTTGGCTATTGCATAAACTCCAAGTACTACAAGAAGCCAGCCAAAAGCACTCGGAAATATCTGTACTGTTCCTAAATTAATATGAAATGTTGCCAAGAATAATCCTAAGCTTATTTTCTTACAATCCTTCCCCACTTCGTTTCCTCCCTTTTGAAAACTAAATAAATTCACTTTCTATGACATAAGTATATCATGTTGCAACAATAATTAACACGTAAAAACTTCGGTTTTCATAGACAAACACTACTAATTTAAATTTCAAATTAGTAGTGTTTGTTTTAATCTTTATATAATACCATAGTAAAAACCTTCTACAAGTTCTTTCACTCTAGTAACAACCAAATTTGCTAATTGTTCATGCCCTTCTTCATCAAGATGTTCACGGTCTTTTGTACTTGGTTCTGCCACTGTTGAAGCATCAAGAAAACTGCAGTTATTACTAAGTGCGATTCGTTTCAATTGTTTGCTTAACTGTAACGATACTTCAACCGACTTTTCATCAAATTCTGGATCAAAGCCATCTTCACCAACACCTTTTGCTAAATGGATAGGTGACAAAATTACAATTCTTGTCTGATTACCAGCAAATTGGCGTACTTGCTCAATAATCTGCTCTGTACCTCTTGCAATCGTACCAGCCGATGCACCATATCTTGTCTTGCAATCATTTGTTCCAAGCATAATAATTACAATATCAATTGGATTGTGTGTTTCAATAATCATTCGAATTGCATCAATTCCTTTACGATTCGGGCGAATCTCATCCTCAAAGACTGTCGTTCTTCCACACAATCCTTCCTCAATCACAGTATACTCATCTCTACCAAGTATCTCCTGAACTCTACCTGTCCAACGAATTGTTTCATCATATCTTCCAAGTCCATCTGGTCTGTATCCGTATGTATTGGAATCTCCAAAGCATAGTATTCGTTTCATATATTATAACACTCCTCTCTACAATGATACCTTATTGATAACTTCTTTTTTTTGCTTATTTTTCTACCTAGTTTATATTACCATATATACCAACTAGGAATTGTATGAATTTAATTTTACTTCTATCACTTCCAATTGTCAAGGAGATTTTGTTTCTTTTCAAAACGTTTCTAAGCCGAAACTTTCTACTAATCCATTTCCACAAAAAAAGACGACAACACCCACTTGAGCTAAACTCAAATTAGTATCATCGTCCTTGCATTTTCATTTATTCATTATCTTATTTACTTAAAATCTCTTCAATCACACGAAGTTCTTCTTCTGTAAAGTCAAGTTTATCTACAATTGCAATATTATCTTTG
>NZ_JAVBNS010000046.1:0-7194 GCF_031551385.1 Anaerosporobacter sp. | reverse complement strand
TTCTGTTATAGCCAAAACCAAGTGCCAACCCTGTTACAAAAAACGCTGGCGGCCCACCAATTTGTGCTTTTAATATAGCAAATGCAAATATGCTGTCGTTTTGATATGAACCTATTGCCGTTATAGATAAAACCTTCGTTTTGATATTAACTACACCGTCGTAGCTATCCTCAGGATTTTCCGCATTTCCCTTACAGACAACAAACGTTCCGCCAATCTCTAAAGAAGGACTGTTGTAGCTTATGCCTAAACCACTTAGGTAATAATTTATGCTTGAGAAATCAGACAGATCGGAAAGTTTGAACCCAAGACCTAGTCCAATAAGTTCAATCTTTATTGGATTTACTGCAAGGTCAGCATCTAGCGCAACACCGAGATGACCGTTTTCCCAAACTACACCAAGCCTATGCAGAGAAAACACACCAAGATTTTTTTCTATCTTGAACCATTTTGCAACGCCGCTAATGTCAGTAATCTCTTCCTTTGCGTTATCAGCAGATATTACTTCTGTGTCCCCTTCCTCGTATAATGTGAATTGTTGTACCTCCTTCTCTTTGGGCTTGATGATATCAATAGCAAATTCATATTGCTTATCAACAATGCACAACGCTGCTTTTAACTTCAACCCACTTTCTATCCCCTTGTCAGACATCTGTTTTGAACCAAATTTTATGTTAATATCTTTTATTGCCACCTGATCAAGCAGTTTTAAACCTTCACCCACTACAGGCAGTTTAGAAAGGCTTATTGTTTTTATCATATTTACATTCAGGCCAAATTGCGTTTTCTTCTCTTCATCAGTGGTTATTATAAAATGGATGCTGCCGTATTCATTACTTTTTACTGTGCAATCCAAGACATTTTTGCTGATATTATATTGAAGTTCAATCAAATTGCATGCTATTCCTAAATCGTCCAATTCTTGAGGAAGTTTGGAAACACCGAAGAACTCTGCCAGACCACTTAAAGACAACGGGTTATTATCTTTTTCTGTACACTCCCATTTAGCCGTTATTATGTCTCCACTGTTTTTGCCAAACACATATTCCACTGTAAAATGTTGCTCCATTATCGTAAGATAACCACCAAATTTTCCAGTGTATTCATAACTTTTACCTGATTTTTTTGCTTCGACGTTTACATTGGCTTTCATCTGAAAAAGCTTATCGATAATCGAACCATCTTCTTTTTTCTCTATAACAAGCGTTGCAGAAAATTTAATATTACTCTGTTTTACGTCAAACAAAAAAGACAAGTTTTCTATATATATTTCTGGAAATGAATCAGGGAATGAGATGTTTGAAACGCCAATCAAATCAGCAAGAGAATTTACAATATCGTCCAAATAAAGCTTTGAATCCTTTATAAAACTACCACCGAAAACAAGGCTCTTATTGACATCTTCCGTTTGCGCCAATAAGCGAAGACTCAAACTGCCGATTTGAAGCGTCCCTGATATAGCAAAGCTGTTTTTTTCTGCGATGCTTACCATTACTGCTATTTCTTTCAGGCGTAATTTTTCTAATCCAAAAAACTTCCAGTCAAGACCAAGCGAAGCAGAAAAATCAAAGGATATTATTTTTGATAAGTTTGTAGGGAAAATAATAGAAAGCTTATATAGTGTTACTTCTATCTGCGTAAAAGCTGACGGCAGATAGGCGGAAACATTACTATTTGAAAGTTTTGCAATTTCTTCTATCGACGAAAAAATCAAACCTTCTTTTGGAATCCGCAACCCAAATAAAAAGCGTGAATCAGAATAACGAAGGACAATCGGTAGTACTTGTCCCACCAATTTTATAGTAGCGTGCATGGCAAGATCAAAAAGCTTGTCGCGCTTTTTTATTTCAAATCCGAGGCTTTGTAAACAAATATTTGTCGATATATTAAAGTTTGTTTCTGTCGAAAAATAAATGCATTCCCTCAATTTTGAATAAGATAGCTCCGTGCCATATGTTAGATGTATATTTTGAAGTGAAAGCGCAGGAAAATCTGCAGACGGATTATCCTTAGAGCCGAGTGCGATACCTAGGATGGATGCAAGACTCAGGGGTTCTGTCAAATTGCCGCCCATAGAAATTAAGTCTTCTAATGGATTATTCATAAAAAAAATGTACTGCTTTTTTGTTTCTGTTGTGTTATAGTTTTTCTCATAGATACAAATGATGCTTTTCGGAATCGTCAGCGAAAAAGTAAACATAATGTCTTTTTCCGATTGTTTTACTAGCAGCAAAAAAGTAGATTCTACTTCCACATCGGTAGTACCAGTCACCTCAAAGCTTTCCTCGTTCAATTTCTTTAGCTTCACGTGGCTGATTTCTAACGCATTCCGTCCAAACCGTTTTGATAAAAAACCCTCTATACCAGGCGATGGCAACGCAAATGTTTTATCACAAATCACTAATTTATCATTTGCGATACTGGCGTTTACAGACTGAAAAATTTCGTTAATTACCATAGGCAACACTCCATTTCTATAAGCCGCTTGTTAAGGCTCCATATGCAGAATATGAAAAACGAGTAACATAATGTATTATTCATACATTATAACCAAATAATAGAAATTTTGCAAGCTTGATTTTGGGGAATTTTGATATAATTAAACAGTCAGAAGCGAAAAGATGGTAGTATAACTCAGATCAGTTATACTACCACCTCTTCGCCTCCAACATTTCCTCCAGATAAAAAACCGCTTCGTCAATCATCTGCTCCCTTTGGTCTTCATCCTCTACTGCATACAATCGATTATTCAAATCATGCAGATAGTCAAACCGTTCCTTGTTTCCTCCCTCAATCTCCCAGCCCTCTCCTCTTAATTTAGGAATCACCCAACACTCTTCAAGTGCTGGCATCTTCATTGTAAGAGCCGTTAGATTGGCATCTGTAATAGGAAAACGATGTACTTCATAGGGTGACAACCTACTCATAGTACTCATATTATTTTCAATATTGTCCCCCATTCCTTTCTCGTCTTTGTCATCTTCGTCTAACAGCTCAGCTTCCATAGCTTTCTTACGATCCTCCAACGCAACTCTTAGCGGTACTGGATATTTCGAAAGTCGATTTTCTCTTATCTGTGTCTCTCTATCTAAAAGAGCCTCCACATATTCCTCAAAGTCACACTGTAAACATCCCTCTTCATCTATCATCAATTCCGGCAGAAAATAAGTCCTAGCAACAACCTTACCAACCGACTGCCCCTGTAAACGAAGAATTTTCTTCAATGTAATCTCCGCTGTGCTTGTATCAAGAATATTCAGGATATATTTCTTTGTCGCAATTAAATATTCGAACGTTGTTGGTGCTTCAAAACGATATTTCTTACTGTTTAGAAACCAGATATCCGTAATTCCCTCTTTTTCATAAAATGCATGTTTTTCTAGCCACTCATTTAACTTCATATCATAACTTAGATATTCCATAGCTATCTGCTTATCATTGTTGTTTACATAGATATCCGCAACATACTTTCCAACGTCCTTGCTACAATAGACTTCAGCATCTGGAAAACTTCGCTTTGCCAATTGGTATAACAATCTTCTTGCTATCGGATAATCTCCCTTGTTCCCATTCGAACGAGTCTTACAATCTGTTTCTGCATGGTGTCTAAAATATGGCTCACGAATCATTCCTGCACATAATATAATCGCTTCTTTACAATCTGGACAAATCAACTCATGATTCTGGCTTGCCATTCTCATATGCAGACGTAACTCTTCTTTATATCTGCCCAAATAATCCTTTAACTCATAGGCACACCATAGTTCATTATGATAAAAAGCGTTCTCTTGTGTAACCAAGCAAAATCCTCCTCTCAAGCAAATGTATTTTCACGCAAATCTAAACCGCAACTTAAAGATTGTAGTCCTTAATTGTTTCAACTATGATGCTAATTCGAACTCACCTTAAATAGTGTATTTTAGCTAATAACCTCGTTATCGTCCTATGATAATAACGAAATCAATACTTTCTCAAAATAAAATTCTTTCTTTTTACCAAATAACCGTTCCATCTTCTTCAGATTTATATCCGAATGCTCAATCTCTCTTGAATACTTATGAGCAATATCAACAATATCCGCAAATGTTAAACTTCTATTTTCCTGCCATCTTGCCTGACACAATTCCTGTATTATTAACGGACTAATTACCGCCAGTTTCATCTTGCCATACGCATTCTCATCATATACTGCGCCAGAAAAATACGTATATGTAAAATACACATATAATTGCTCTAGTATTGTCTCATATGAGATACCTAACTCTTCGTTTTTCCTCATATAAGACAGAAAACGTCTTCGTTTTTTAATATATTCTCTCCAACCATTCTTATATAATTGTTCAAAAGCAAGCTTTGCATTTTCTGACCATTCTTTTCTTAATACCTCAAGGCGAAACAGTAATGAAAATTGCTTACGGATAATCTTAAACCGCTCTGCTTCTTTGGATTGATACAATTCCAACTTATGTATCATATAATCTACAACCGTTTCTGTCTTATAACGATTAATTTGCCTATCCATCGTATAGTATTCTTGGCTGTTTATTCTATTTTGTAAGTCATGTGCTAATGCAAAGCTAATTGCTGCTCGCACATTCACATCTAGTTTTCTGTTTTGCAATGTACCAATAATACAATTTCTCGCATCTGATATCTTAGTATAGAGTAGAAAATCAAAATCCTCGAATTGTTCCGATTCTTTTTTCTTCTCCTTTGTCAAAAAGCGAACTCGTTCCTTATGACTTAATATGATTCGTGCAACTTCAGGACATGACAATGAAAGCGACAAATCACGAACCCCATCATATTCCTCCATATGTCTTGGATACTTTCTACATGTGTCGCATAACATAGATGCGCCTAGTTCTGTATAGATATCACAGAAGTTATCCTCATTTAAGAAGGCACAACGATGATTATATTGTTTAAAAGAACCTCGACGAAACTGTATTGAATTTTGAAGGCAATTTCCAAAACCGCCTTCCACTTCTTTATATTTTTGCAATGTTTTTGCATCAATCATAATCTCCCAGC
The DNA here is from genome assembly GCF_031551385.1 of Anaerosporobacter sp. Lineage (GTDB taxonomy): Bacteria > Bacillota > Clostridia > Lachnospirales > Lachnospiraceae > Anaerosporobacter. Next base: position 2,160 of record NZ_JAVBNS010000046.1, on the reverse strand, counting down.
CTGCACAACAAGTATCCTCGCATTGGTCTGCAATACAGCTAAACTGGTTATAATAATCTGGAACTGAATATAGCATTATTTATTCCTCCAAGTGATACCACGGATTGCTACGCATTTCATGCAAGCATGAAACGATTGGCGCTTTTATCCTTGTATCATTTTATTTCTTTAATCGTTTTCCTGATATTTCGTTTACAGTTAATTTTAATAGCACTACTGCTTTCAGATGCTTCTCATTAAAAGTATATTCCTTCTTTGGCTGATAATGATTCATTAGACAAGTAAATGCAGAAATCTTATCCTCATCAGGCAACAACTCTAACTCTCCATTACCACATACACTTTCAAATTCCATCGTACAGTTACATGCTTGTTCTCCAACAACCAAATTGTGTGAACAGCTCATAGAAAATGCTACTTTACTATTTAATTTTAAAAGTTCAAGTTTTTTCCCTTCCAAAGCACAATGAAAATACATAACAAATGTTTCATCTTTATATTCTACTCCAAAATTAAGCGGAATCACATAAGGAAATTCTGCATCAAAAAATGCGATATTACACACATCACATCGTTTCATAATATCTAAAATCTCTTCTTTGCCTGTTATCTCTCTATCTTTTCTTCTCATATTTTTGCTTCCTTTCCATTTACTCTCTACCACTAATTGTATTGTTATCTGTCTGTATTGTCAATTTTCAAATATTAAGATTTATTTAAAACGCAAAAAAGACCAAAAAAGAATGATATCGTAACTTTTACATGTTCACTCTTCTTTTGGTCTTATTTTTACTGATTGCCCTAACTATATTAAACCATAATTATTCAGGACTACGTCCTTCAAACTACATCAAACTCTCATACAATTTCGTAATATCTTCAACGCTTGTCTCTTTTGGATTTCCTGGTCTGCAAGCATCATCATATGCTGATTGTGCAAGGAATGGAATATCCTCTTTCTTCACAATCTCTTTCAAATCTGCTGGAATTCCAACATCTTGCGATAACTTCTTAACAGCTTCAATTGCTGCTTCTCTGTATTCTTCCTGAGACATGGAATCAACGCCTTCAACACCCATAGCTCTTGCGATTTCACGATATTTCTCACCTGTCGCTTCTGCATTATATTTCATTACAGTTGGAAGGATAATCGCATTCGCTACTCCATGAGGAGTATCATATAATGCGCCAAGTGGATGTGCCATAGAATGCACAATTCCCAATCCTACGTTAGAGAATCCCATACCAGCAACGTATTGACCAAGAGCCATTCCTTCTCTTCCATCTGCCGTATTATCAACTGCTCCACGAAGGCTTCTTGCGATAATCTCAACAGCTTTGATATGGAACATGTCTGATAATTCCCAAGCACCTGCTGTAATATATCCTTCAATCGCATGTGTTAACGCATCCATACCTGTTGCCGCTGTCAATCCTTTTGGCATTGAAGCCATCATTTCTGAATCTACAAATGCTACCACAGGAATATCTTTAGGATCTACACATACCATCTTACGATTTTTCTCAACATCTGTAATAACATAGTTAATTGTTACCTCTGCAGCAGTTCCTGCTGTCGTTGGAACTGCAAGAATCGGTATAGACTTATTCTTCGTTGGTGCTACGCCTTCAAGACTTCTAATGTCAGCAAACTCAGGATTTGCAATTACAATACCGATACCTTTTGCCGTATCAATCGAAGAACCGCCACCAATTGCAATAATATAATCCGCTTCTGCTTTTTTAAATGCTTCTACGCCAAGTTGTACATTTTCAATTGTTGGATTTGCCTTAATATTTGAATACATCTCATAAGCAAGCCCTGCTCCATCTAAAACATCGGTAACATTCTTTGTTACCCCAAACTTAATTAAATCTGGGTCAGAACAAACTAACGCCTTGTTAAAACCTCTGCCTTTTACCTCAGATGCGATTTCTTGAATTGCACCAGCTCCATGATAAGATGTTTCATTTAATATAAATCTGTTCGCCATAATTCTCTTCTCCTTCATTAATTTATTTACAACATTTTAGGATGCTATCCTTTTCGTTGCATTGGTTTGTTATACATCTATTTTAACAAACTTTTACTTCTCATACAAGAACTTTTCTGGTAATATTACCCTAAAATCTTTTGCAAGGTCGCGGAATTCCTCTGGT
>NZ_JAVBNS010000089.1:0-4792 GCF_031551385.1 Anaerosporobacter sp. | reverse complement strand
GTATTATATTAAAAAAGTAAAACCAATTTTCTGCCAATTCTAATTGTATAACAGTTTGCCAAATATATCAATAGAGTTTTAACATTTTGATTGTAAAACATACTATTTTTCGATAGTATTTTATACATTTTTTATTATTTTTTAGCCTTAAATAATCTGTTCAATATTCAAATGCATATTAACGGATAAATCTAGGAATTGAGCTCCAATTTTTACTATTGGTCTTGACGGTGCAGCTTTATTAATAAAAACGATTTTTCCTTTTTGTCCATTGCTTAATAAAACATCCGAATGGATATAGGTATCAAGAATACTGTTAAGAAACGTCAACATAATACTTGTATCAAATTGATGCAAACCTTCCGATTCAAACATTTGAACAACGGTAAATGGGCTCACTGCTTTTCTTTCTGAATGACTTATTGTTAATTCATCATATGTATCAGCGATTGCTACAATTTTAGCAAATGTACAAATCTCTGTTGATTTTAAACGCAATGGATATCCCGAACCATCACAACGCTCATGATGTGTTAATGCAACTAACTGGATTCTTTTATCAACATCTTTTTCCTTTAATATATTATATCCAAGAGTGGAATGGCGTTTGAATTCTCGAATTTCCGAATTATTCAACAATTCCTGTTTATTTATAATCTCTTGTGGTAATTTTGTCTTGCCAATATCATGAAGCAAACCAGCTACACTAAGTAGTTCTATCTCTGTTTGATCCATTCTTAGCCACTTCGCTATCATATTGCTTATTAATGCTACATTAACAGAATGAATATATGTAAAATCCGAGGTATGCTTCATACTTCGAAGCAAATCAAAACATGCATTGCTATTATCCGTTTTGTTTATTAAAACATTCAGATTATCCCACAATTCTCCTACATTAATTTCTTTATCAAGATATACAATTTCATTAATCTTTCCTGTTAAGTCTGATGTAACTTGATTAAAATCCGATTCAAACGTTTTGAATTCTTTACTAGCACGCACTTGCTCTAGTTGTGTCAATTCCTCTACTACTTCTTCCTGCCTCTGTTCCTCTTGTAGCACAGTAACTACGGTAACTCTATGAAAGTTCAAAAGATCAATTACTTTTTTGCTGACTCTAGTATTACTGGGAATAATCTTAGAGCCAATAATAGAATATACTTCATCTGCTATCATCATTCCATCTTTAAGTTTTTCTGTTCTTACTCTTATCTTCAAAGTGTTTCCTCCCTTTGATGGCACTATATCTGCTGTAATTAATTCTACATCATTATTTCTTTATATTCAAGAAAATCCAAAGAACTCCCACCTAAATGCAACAAGAAAAGCTATTAATCAAGTTCCAACATGCACTTAATTAATAGCTTTCATTTAATCCTCTTTATTACCATCTACTCCAAACCATAAATCAAGCACTTGATTCCAAGTAAATTGATAGTCAATTTCTTCAATTGCATTTGAAGTTTTGATTGAAAATGTTTTTACTAATTCATTATTCACATAATATTTCGCTTTTCCAACCTCTTGCTCTTGCATTACAGGTGCTTTTATTTCCTGTTCAACTTCATAAACAACTTTCACTTCATCTTGGTCTCCCATAAGCATCTGCAAGCTTCCCTCGCAATACAAATCTGCGTAGCTTTCCTTGCCTCTTCTTACGAATACTGGTTCATATAATTTCGTATCATCAAAGATTTCCTCTATCTGAAAATTCTTCATTCCATAATCCATAAGCTTTGTTGTATCCGACCACTTATAGTTCTTATTTGGCGGCCATCCACTTGCTAATACAACAGAAACAAATGTCTTACCATCCTTATCTACAGCTCCAACGAAACAATATCCTGCCTTGTTTGTAAAGCCTGTTTTTATTCCAATTGCCCCATCATACAGATACAAGAAGCGATCCTTATTACTTACTGCATACGCCTTTCCTTTTGTCAATTCTTTAAATGTCCAGCTTGACGTATTCGTAATTTTTATGAATTCCTTATTCTTAATAGCATAGCTTGCTATAATACCAAGTTCTCTTGCTGTAGTATAATGCTCTTCGGTATTCGAATCCAGTCCATTTGGCGTCACAAAATTAGTATGCGTACAACCAAGTTCCTTTGCCTTTTCATTCATCATCTGAGCAAACCCTTCAACCGTACCACCGACATGTTCCGCAATTGCCACGGCAGTATCATTATGCGACTCTAGCATAAGAGAATACAGTAAATCTTCTAACTTAAACTGTTCCCCTGTCTGCATATTCAATTGCACATCCGGCTGTCTTGCCGCATTCTTAGATACCGTCACGGTATCCTGTAAGTTTGCATTCTCTAGCGTTACAATTAATGTCATTATCTTCGTTGTACTCGCCATTGCCATCTCTTTGTCTACTTCTTTACCGTATAAAACTCTACCTGTTGAAGCATCCATTAGACACGCTGCTCTGGCATTCAATTGTATATTGATTGTATTCTCTGTAATTGGTTTTGTAGCAGCCACTACTTCTTCTATTCTCAAATCGTCTTTATATCCAATTCGACTTGCTACATCTTCATTGTAATTTTTAGAATACGCTGTAGCGGCTTTCGGTTGCTTATATTGTGGCCAATTGCTAACCTGTTCTTCTATCATAGGAAAATACAGCATTGCAATAACTGCTATGGCAATAATACATATAATGACTGAAGAAATTTTTTTACGCAAGGATAGTCTCCTTGAAACATTCTTACTTTATTTTATATACGAACCTCTATAAATATTCTATCTTTTTATATTACTTCCATAACATCTTCACATGCAATCTGCCTTAACTGCTCCATTGTCGGGTTCTCATACATTACAATACGATTTGCTTGTTTTGTCACAATCTTTTCAAACACATTACGAATCCCTCTTGCATTACCAAAACGATTCTTTGCTGCTTTTGTCATCTTAGCAAGCCTCTTCATAACATACTCCACTGCTTCTTCGTCAATCTCCATTGCCGATTTTCCTGCCATCATCTGCAGAATGTCAATTAACTCTTGCTCCGTATAATCTTTGAACTCAATAAATTTATTAAATCTTGATATTAATCCTGTGTTTGCCTTTAGGAAACCGTCCATCTCTTTCTTGTATCCGGCAACAATAACGACTAAATCATCTCTATGGTCTTCCATCAATTTCACAAGAGTATCAATTGCTTCGCTACCAAAGTCATTTCCATTTGTATTATTCGTTAATGAATAAGCTTCATCAATGAATAGCACGCCACCTGTCGCTTTCTCTACTAGTTCTGTTACTTTTATTGCTGTCTGCCCAACATAACCTGCAACTAAGCCTGCACGGTCTGTTTCTACAAGATTTCCTTTTGATAAAAGTCCCAATTCCTTATACACTTGCGCTACGATTCTCGCAACCGTCGTTTTTCCTGTCCCTGGGTTTCCCGTAAAAACCATATGAAATGACATATCCATAGTTGGCATATTATATTGCTCTCGCATTTTACGCACTTTAATAAGGTTAATCAAAGAATTCACTTCTTCTTTTACCCCATCTAAACCAATCAAAGAATTAAGTTCGTCTAATAGCTGTGCTAACTTTTCTTGCTTTTCTTTTTCTTCTTTCTTCTCAAATGCGACAGCTATATTGTTATCGATTGCTTCCTCAGCAATATCCTCTACCGTATCTTGCGCTCCACAATCAAACGTCTCTTCTTCATCAAGTAACGTCTCTTCGGTCTCTACTATCATCTCTTCATTTATTTCATCACCTGCTGCAACACCTTGGTTTTCCTCACTCTTATATAGATTATTTACTATCGTTTCATGTTGCACCATCTGCTCTGCATTCATATAAATACCCGTTCGAAACATCTCACTGCATATTTTACGAAATACATATTTCTCATCTAATGTATAGTTACGGCTCATTCTTGCACTAATGAACACGTGAATCTTATTATAATATTCTTGTATAAACTGGATTACATAGCGATCTTTTGAACTATTCAAGTACGCCATCGCTAATACAATATTAATTAATGTTTCAAAAAATGTTTCTGCACTACGCGTTCCTTTTTCTTGATCTCTCAAATCACATAATTGCAGTAAAATTGGTGGTGATGCAAGCATTCGCTCTACCTGTGCCATCACAGTATCATCAATACTTTTCTCTGGGCTAAGTTCAAAATGATTCCCTTCTACCGTCGAAAGTATAAACTCAATATCTTCTCGCATGAAATGTTTGCTAAACACTGCATAACTTACTAATATAGCTTGGACATAGATGTCAAGCACATCAAAAACAGATTGTTCAAGGATTTCTGATGGTCTATCCCAATATCCTTCTGTTAATAAATCTTCACAATGTCTTACTAATGTTTTATAATTTTCACGCGCAATCTCAAATAGAGAGCGATTTGAATAGGCTTGCATCTTGTCACTTCCTTTTCTTGTATATCTAGGTTTTATTATAATCAATCACCACCTATTCTACTACAACTTTGCAAAAGTAACAATACACTTTTCTTTAATTCAAATTGAATAAATTTCTTCGTATTAGCGTAACTGTTTTGCTCGACTTAATCTTTGAATTATCCGCAGTAATTTTCAGATTACAGTACTCTTTTCCATCTAATTTTTCTCTCGGATATAGAATATAATAGATATACAACTCACCATCTACATTCTTACTGAATGTATTTACCCTATTATCTACTACACCATTCCCATTCTCATCATAAACCGATATGCCAGATAGTTCTCCACTTTCATCATAAACTTGTATCTTCGCAGTATCGGATATAACACTTTCA
>NZ_JAVBNS010000042.1:0-29129 GCF_031551385.1 Anaerosporobacter sp. | reverse complement strand
TATGTATTCCTACAGCATTTTGCTCCTACACAGGAGAAGCACTTGATAAGAAAACACCACTTCTTCGTTCTATGGAAGCAATCAGTGAACAAGCGGTTCGTATATTAAAATTATTTGGACATGAGAATGTTAAGAAAGTTGATTGTTCTGTAGGTCCTGAACAAGAATATTTCTTAGTAGATAGAGAAAAATATATTCAAAGAGAAGATTTGATTTTCACTGGACGTACATTATTCGGTGCAATGCCTCCAAAGGGTCAAGAACTTGATGATCATTATTTTGGAAGTATTAAAGAAAGAATTGCTGGTTACATGAAAGAATTGAATGTAGAGTTATGGAAGCTTGGAATTCTTTCTAAGACACAACATAATGAAGTTGCACCAGCACAGCATGAGATGGCACCAATCTACGGAACAGCGAATATTGCAACAGACCACAACCAATTAGTAATGGAAACAATGAGAAAGGTTGCAAAACGTCGTGGACTTGAATGTCTTCTTCATGAAAAACCATTTGCAGGTGTTAATGGATCTGGAAAACATAACAACTGGTCAATCGTTACAAACGAAGGAAAAAACATTCTTGAACCAGGTAAAACACCTCATGAGAATATTCAATTCTTATTATTCTTATCTGCAATTATTAAAGCAGTAGATGAGAACGCTGCATTACTTCGTTTATCTGCATCAAATCCAGGAAATGACCACAGACTGGGAGCAAATGAAGCACCGCCAGCAATTATCTCTATCTTCCTTGGAGAACAACTTGAAGATGTAATTAGCCAATTAATTGAAACTGGTGAAGCGAAAACTTCAAAACAAGGTGGTAAATTAAACATTGGTGTACATACACTTCCGGAACTTAAAAAAGATGCTACAGATAGAAACCGCACATCACCATTTGCATTTACAGGTAATAAATTCGAATTCCGTATGGTTGCATCTTCTATGTCAATCGCAGGTGCGAATACCGTGTTAAATACCATCGTTGCGGATGCATTAGCAGATATGGCAGATGAACTTGAGAAAGCAGAAAACTTTGATGTAGCAGTACATGACTTAATTAAGAAGACATTAACAGAACATCAAAGAGTTATCTTCAATGGTAATGGTTATTCTGATGAATGGGTTGCAGAGGCAGAGAGAAGAGGTCTTCCAAATGTTAAAACTATGGTAGATGCAATTCCATCACTTGTAAGTGAAAAATCAATCAAGATGTTCGAGAAGTTCAAAGTATACTCAGAAGTTGAATTACATTCACGTGCGGAAATCAACTATGAAGCATACTCAAAGACAATTAACATTGAAGCTAAGACAATGATTGAGATGGCTAATAAAAAGTATATTCCAGCAGTTATCAAAGCGGTTTCTGCATTAGCGGAATCAATTAACAGTGTGAAAGCAGCAGTACCAAGTGCAGATATAAGTGTTCAAGCTACATTATTAACAGAAAGCTCTGCTTTACTTGCACAGGCAAAAACAGCAGTTACTAAATTACAAGAAGTTATTGCTGAGGCTGCTACAAAGGAAGAAGGAGCAGAACAAGCAAACTATTTCAAAGATGTTGTATTCCAAGCTATGGCTAATTTAAGAAGTCCTATTGATGCATTGGAGTTAATTGTTGATAAAGAAGCATGGCCAGTACCAACATATGGAGAACTATTATTTGAAGTATAATTAGAATTTGTTTGTCTGAATAAAAAGTAGAATATTATAAAGTTCGTATAAAACATAAAATGTGTAATCCCCACAAGACCCCCAAGGAGTAGTTTCTTCTTAGGGGTCTTGTGATATCTATGGCATTAGAAAGAAAAAATAATCAAAAAATGTAAAATCTGTTGACATTTGGGAAAATAATGATATTATAAAATTGTAGTTAATGTTATATGGATTGGGGGAGTATATGAAAAACTATTATTTATTTTTGGATGAATCAAAACCTAATAGCAATTTTAGTAATTTTACTTTGGGTGGAATTGTTATTGAAAAAAATATATATGAATCGATATTAAAATCTCATGTAAATAATATGAAAATAAATTGCTTTGGAAATGATGATTTTATATTACATGAAATAGATATACGTTCGAAAAAGGGTGAGTTTAGCAAGATAACAAAAGATATACAGGAAAATTTCTTCGGTGAAATGAAAGAAATTTTTGAGAAAAATTATTTTGAAGTGTTAGCTGTAACAATAAATATAGATGAGCTAGAGAATTTATATGATGCAAATTCTAGAAATGATATTTATTACATAGCTCTTCAACTATTATTAGAAAACTTTGCACATTTTCTCAAAAGTAACAATGGAATTGGAAGTATATATTTAGAATCAACGGATCAATCAAATGACTCAAAGTTACAGAATCTGTATTACTCTTTATTGGCAACGGGAACACTTTTTTTAAAAAAAGAATTTTTACAGGAAAGATTAAAAACTATAAATTTTTCAATTAAGTCTGATAATATTATAGGGTTGCAAATTGCCGATTTCATTCCAAATGCAATTGCAAGAAATGCATTAAAAAAGAAAGAAAAACCATATTCATTATTAAAGAATATCCAAGCTATTCTTTATGATGGGAAAATAGGGAAAGCAGATAGATTTGGCTGCAAAGAAATTTCTTGACATTTGGAGTTGAAATGTGTATGCTGTATATAAGGATAAGAGGAAATGCATAGCTATTTGTCTTGTCTATAAGAAAAGAATTGCATAGCTTTTCTTTTTTTTGTATTTTTTTATTTTTACTACATAGAATATTATAACAATATACAATTGTATAACTTTTGTATGTTGTGGTTTAAGAGATTACATTGCATAGCTTTGTAATCTCTTTTTTTGTAAATAAGTTCGTGTAAATAGTCTATAAGAGAAGTACCAAATATTCTACACATATATTTAATGAAAGTGTAGTTTTACTATAAATATGTTGAAGGACATACGTAGTGACCTTATTGTATGGATAAAAAAGTAAAAATATAAACTAGATAAAGAGTGAAAGCATAGAAAATATACAAAAACTAGGTATTATGTAACATTGCTCAAAGAAAAATAACATGGTACTATATAAAAATGGGACTAATGGGTTCTTAAAAAGTAAAACCGTATGAATGTAAAAAAGGAGGAAAGCGTGGCAACGAAATATATGAGAAGTATATGAAGTTATATTGCTATGTTTTAAAGAGGTATGGGAAAAAAAGAACGGAAAAATGTATTTGCAAAAAAGTTACTTGGAATGTCTGTTATACAATTCGTATTATCTGCTACAGTTCTAATTATTATCGCGAGCATTTGCTTGATGTCGGGAATGCGATCGGAAGCGATTGATGGTTTGAAAAAGATGGCGAAGACGATTCAAATTGCTTATAACACAATGGATTCGGGGGATTATTATGTTAATGAAGACAAGGAATTGGTGAAGGGAAATCTAAATATTACAGAAGAACAGGAATTATTGAATACTTACGCGAAAGAAACAGATAGCGAGATTACCTATTTTTATGGAGATACGAGAGCTGCAACGACAATTATAAAGGCTGATGGTACTTCGTTTATTGGAACAAAGGCATCAGAGGAAGTTGTAAAACAAGTATTAGAAGGTCAAAATGAATATTCGGATTACAATATTACAATCAATGAAAAGCAGTATTATGCCTACTATATGCCAGTGAAAAATGCAGATGGAAGTATTGCTGGTATGCTTTTTGTAGGAAAAGAATGTGATAAGATTAATACATTTATTCGAACGAAGATTTTAACGATAGTAGCATTTGCAGTACTTATGATTGTCGCATTTAGTTTTGCAAGTTACTTTATTGTTAAGAAGTTTGCACATGGTATTATTGTTTTAGAAAATCTGTTGAGAAATCTTGAAAACGGAGAGCTTAACATTGAGATAAAAGAAAACTTACTAGTAAAGAGTGATGAAATTGGAGCAATTGCCAGAGCTGTTAATAGTGTGATTGTAAAACTGAAAACGGTTGTTGGAGTGTTAAACCAAAGTTGCGAAACGTTACTAAGTGAAGGTGGAAGTCTAGAGGGATTGGCAACGCATTCTAGCAGTACAGCAGAGGATATTAGTAGAGCAATTGATGAAATAGCAAAAGGTGCAGTAACACAAGCTTCAGATGTTGAACTTGCGACTGAGAACGTTGTTAATATGGGATCTTTAATTGAACAGATATCAAATGATATCAGCGATTTGAATAATATAACAGAAGCAGTTCTTATCTCAGAAGAAGAGGCAAATGATAATATGAACCAATTATCTGAGTCGAATGTGAAAACAACAGAGGCAATTAATCGAATTGCAAGGAATATTGAAAAAACAGATGATTCGGTTCAAAAAATTAGTGATGCACTACAGCTAATAACGAAAATAGCAGATGAGACAAATCTATTATCATTAAATGCATCGATTGAAGCGGCGAGAGCTGGTGAAGCAGGAAGAGGTTTTAGCGTTGTAGCAACGCAAATTCAAAAATTAGCAGAAGAATCGAATGCATCTGCAGGAAGAATTAATGAAATTATCGAAATGTTAGCCGAGGATTCAGCGACTTCTGTTGAAGTAATGAACGAAGTACAGGGTCATGTAAAAGAGCAGGAAGAAAAGTTAGAAGATACGAAAATTAAGATTGTACAAGTTAGTAAGGGAATTAAGCAATGCAATCAAAATGCAGAAGCAATTAATAGACAAGCGAAAGAATGTAATGCATCAAGAGTTGTAGTTATGGATGTAATTCAAAACCTTTCTGCGATGTCACAGGAAAACGCTGCTGCAACAGAAGAAACAACAGCATCAATGGAAGAGTTAGCAGCAACAATTCATGTTGTATCAGAAGCATCACAAAAGATGCAGGAGTTATCAACGACATTAAGTAAAGAAGTGAAATTCTTTAAGATGTAAAATTATTAAAGAAGTAAAATTCTTCAAGTTATAAATTATAAAAAAGGCTTTCTGATTATCCTTTAAGGGATTGTCAGAAAGCCTTTTGTTTGCTTTGATGATTAGGATTGTGAGGGTGTAGAATGCACAGTAATCCGTGTATCAGTTGGGGCAATTTTTTACCCCAATAAAATCTAGCTTAAATTTGCTAAGTAAGAATCGTTTAAAGCAACAACCTGTGTCATCATATCTTTACCAGGTGCACCAATCGTATTACGTTTGTTAACGCAAGTTTCTAAGCTGATTGCTTCATAGATATCTTCTTCGAATACAGGGCTGATTGCTTTGTATTCTTCTAGTGTCATATCATCAAGAGAGATATTCTTGTCAATACAGAATAGAACTAACTGTCCAACAATACCATGAGCATCACGGAAAGGAACACCATGATTAACAAGATAATCTGCGGCATCGGTAGCATTTGTAAAGCCGTTTTTAGCACTTGCTTCCATCACTTCGTTGTTAAATCTCATTGTAGAAATCATTCCAGTGAATAGAGAGATACAACCTTTAACGGTATCAATGGCATCAAATGTAAGTTCTTTGTCTTCCTGCATATCTTTGTTGTAAGCAAGAGGAAGACCTTTCATAGTAGTAAGTAGTGATACTAAAGAGCCATAGACACGACCAGTTTTACCACGAACAAGTTCTGCGATATCTGGGTATTTCTTTTGAGGCATAATACTACTTCCTGTACTATAGGCATCATCAATTTCAACAAATTGATATTCGTTTGAATTCCAGATAATAATTTCTTCACAGAAACGGCTAAGGTGCATCATAATTGTTGAAAGTGCACTTAATAATTCAATTAAGTAATCACGATCTGCAACAGAATCCATACTGTTAAGAGTAGCACCTGCAAAGCCTAATAACTCAGCAGTATATTCACGGTCAAGTGGATAAGTCGTTCCGGCAAGAGCACCTGAACCAATTGGTGAATAATTCATACGGTTATAGATATCAGTAAGTCTGGAGTAATCACGTTTGAACATCTCAAAATAAGCACCCATATGATGAGCAAGAGTGATAGGTTGAGCTTTCTGTAAATGCGTAAATCCAGGCATGTAAGTTTCAATGTTGTCTTTCATAATGATATTCAATTCAACAAGTAATGCTTTTACTAATTCTTTTAATTCAACAACTTCATCTCTTGTATATAACTTCATATCAAGAGCAACTTGGTCATTACGACTTCTACCAGTATGAAGTTTCTTACCAGCATCACCAACACGAGAGATAAGGTTTGCTTCTACAAAGCTATGGATATCTTCATGTGTACCATCAATAACAAGAGTACCATTTTCAATATCTGCAAGAATACCATTCAAGCCATCAACGATAGTAACCTTTTCAGCATCTGTAAGAATGCCTTGTTTTGCTAACATAGTAACGTGTGCAATACTTCCGTTGATATCTTGTTTATAGAATTTCTGATCAAATGAGATTGATGCATTAAAGTTGTGTACAAGTTGGTTCGTTTCTTTCGTAAATCGTCCGCCCCAAAGTTTCATATGTGGAGTACCTCTTTTCTATTATTTTTTATATGAATAAAAATACAGTAATGTATATATTATTCATAAAGTAAGTGATTTAAAATTTAGGATGACAGTAATAGTTTGAAGTCGCCATCCTAGCTAGTGTGTATTATATGTGTATAGTATGTAACAATATATTACCTTGTTTTCTTGAGAAATGCAATACAATCTATGTTGAAAAAGAAGAAAAATGAAAATTATCTAAAAAAGTACTGGAAAAATACATGGACTATGCTAAACTGGAAAATGAGTAGCTTTTTGTGAGAAAATAATGGGAATTGTTTGATTTGGTTGGTGTAATATTATGAATAAATAGTGAATTTATATACATTGAATTTATGTATCAAAGTCACTATGTGAATATGGAAGGAGAAAGAGATCTATGAGCAAATTATTTGAAGAATTACAGCCAATTCTTGATAAGGATATGGCATTGAATACGGCATTAACATTGCTTGATTGGGATAATAAAACACTAGCACCAGAAAAAAGTATTGAATATACAGCAAAAGTGATGGGGATTCTTTCGGACGAAGCATTTCGTTCTTTTGTAAATCCAGAGGTTCGTGCAATTCTAGCTAAGTTAGAAGAACATAAAGAAGAGCTAGAAGATAATGAGAAAGCAATCTTGAAGAAGTTACTAAAAGACTATGAGAAGATGGAAAAGATTCCGCCGGAAGAGAATAGGGAATTTAGTGAATTAGAAGCGGTTGCGGGAGGTATCTGGGCAAAGGCAAAGAATAATGATAATTTTGCTGAATTCGCACCAACACTTGAGAAGGTGATACATTTTCAAAAGAAATTTGCGGGATACCGAAAAAAAGGTGATGAGAAAATATATGATATTGTATTAAGTGATTATGAAGAATGTTTCAATACCGAAATGTTAGATGCTTTCTTTAATAAAGTCAAAGAGGAAATTGTTCCATTGATTAAAGAAGTCTCAGCAAGACGAGACCAGATAGATAAGTCTTATAATGCATTATCATATGATGTGAAGAAACAAGAAGAGTTCGGCAAATATATTGCAGAGTACGTTGGCTTTGATTTTAAGAAGGGAGTACTTGCAGCAAGTGAGCATCCATTTACTACAAATCTTCATAACCATGATGTTCGTATTACAACGCATTATTATGAGAATGATTTGGAAAGTTCTATTTTCTCTGTTATTCATGAAGCTGGTCATGCGATTTATGAAATGCAAGTAGCAGATGAGCTTACACAAACCCCTGTTGGTGCTGGTACATCTATGGGTATGCATGAATCACAATCACGTTTCTTTGAAAATGTAATTGGAAGAAGTGAAGAGTTCTGGACACCTCTTTATCCTAAATTGCAAGAGACATTCAAAGAGCAATTAGCGGATATCTCCCTTGAACAATTTATCGCTGGTATTAATAAGTCTGTACCGTCTCTAATTCGTACAGAAGCGGATGAATTAACATATACGCTCCATATTATCATTCGTTATGAGATGGAAAAGATGTTTATGGAAAATGAAATTGATATTATGAAGCTTCCTGAGCTATGGAATCAGAAATATGAAGAGTATCTAGGCATTACACCGCCAAGTGATAAAGATGGAATTCTTCAGGATGTTCACTGGTCGCTGGGCGCATTTGGATATTTCCCTTCCTATGCACTTGGAAGTGCGGTTGCAGCACAGATTTATTACCATATTAAGAGTATTATGCCTTTTGAAGAGTATTTGAAAGAAGGTAATCTTGCACCAATCCGTGAATATCTCAAAGAGCATATTCACAGATTCGGTATGACTAAGAATACAAATGAGTTCCTTATGGAAATGATGGGTGAGGAACTTAATGCGGACTACTATGTAAGATATCTGAAAGAGAAGTATACGAAGGTGTATGGTTTGTAGGGTTTAATTTATATTATTGAAAAAAAGAAACATATTTCAAGCAAAGGGAATGTGTTTCTTTTTTGTATAAATGGAATTGCTGTTGCCGAATAAAATGATGATATCTTGTTTATAAAATGTATAAAACTTTCAATTCATGTGGATAGTAATAATGAAATACTTATGGTATAGAAAGGATGTTATTAACATGGAAAGAAAGATTGAAATAGTAAAAGCAAGAGAAATACTTGATTCAAGAGGAAATCCAACCGTAGAAGTTGAAGTAGTTCTTGAAGATGGCAATATTGGTAGGGCAGCAGTTCCATCAGGTGCGTCAACAGGTGCATTTGAAGCAGTTGAGTTACGTGACGGAGATAAGAATCGCTATATGGGAAATGGTGTTTTAAAAGCGGTTGAGAATGTGAATGGGCCGATTGCGAAACTGCTAATTGGAAAGAATGCATTGAATCAATGTGAAATTGACCGCATCATGATTGAGGCAGATGGTACAGACAACAAAGGAAAATTCGGAGCAAATGCAATATTAGGAGCATCACTGGCAGTTGCCAAAGCAGCAGCAGAATCTGTTGAACTTCCATTGTATCAATATATTGGTGGTGTGAACGCCAAGGTATTACCAGTTCCAATGATGAACATTATCAATGGTGGTAAACATGCAGACTCCAGTTTGAATATACAAGAGTTTATGATTATGCCAGTTGGAGCGAAGTCATTTCATGAGGCATTAGAATGGAGTACTGTTGTGTTCCATACACTCAAGAAATTATTAAAAGAGGACGGATATGTAACGGCTGTAGGTGATGAAGGTGGATTTGCACCGAAATTTGATTCCGATGACCAAGCACTAGAATACATCGTGAAGGCAATAGAGGCAGCAGGCTATAAAGCAGGTGATGATTTCTATATAGCTATGGATGCAGCAGCTACCGAGATGTATGAAGAAGCTGCGAAAGCAGGCAGAAAAGGGGACTACCTATTCTGGAAATCTGGAGAATATAAAAAAGTTGATGAGATGGTTGCCTATTGGGAAGATATCTGCAATCGTTATCCAGTCAAGTCACTTGAAGATGGACTTGCAGAGGAAGACTGGGAAGGTTGGGAGAAACTTACGAGAGCACTTGGTGATAAAGTGCAACTAGTCGGTGATGATTTGTTTGTAACGAATACAAAACGTATTCAAAAAGGAATGGATATGGAAGTATCCAATTCCGTATTAATCAAGTTTAACCAAATTGGTAGTCTTACAGAGACGCTAGAAGCAATTGAAGCTGCAAAATGTAATCGTTGGACAGCAATTGTTTCTCACCGTTCTGGTGAAACGGAAGATGTAACACTTGCTGATATTGCAGTTGCAACAAATGCAGGGCAAATCAAGACAGGTGCTCCATCAAGAAGTGATCGTGTTGCAAAATACAATCGACTTCTTCGAATTGAAGACCAACTAGGGCAAGAAGCGGTTTATCTTGGAAAGAAAGCATTTAAGGGAAAACAATAAGTTTGTTGTGTTGTGATTAGACTATAGTGAAGTTAGACGATAAAAAGACGGAGCTGTTGTAGAATGAAGTTTGTCCACGAGATATTGTGATACTTTTCAAGAGGTATTTTAATATATCGTAGAAAAATTATATTTTGCAATAGCTCTTATCGTATTGGTGCCAGAAACAACTATATTATAAATACATTATAGATATATGATAGGTATATTATAATATGGAGAAAATTATCGAATGTGATTGAATAATGGTTGTCCATAGAGTATACTAGGTGTGGAAAAGTTTTCCGAAATGATTTTAAGGGGGAGATATTTTATGGTAAAGAAAAATAATGGTTGGTTGATAGGTTGTTGCGTGTTCCTACTCGTAGGAATAATTTTCGCAGCTATTGGAATTGGAGTATACATAAGTAATGAAAACTTTAAAAGCAAAGCAATTAAGACAGAGAGTGTGATATCGGAGATAAGAGAGCGTAAAGATAGTGATGGTAAGACGGTCCATGATGTTTATGTTTCTTTCCATGTGAGAGGTAAGGAATATGGAGGACGCATAGGAGAGTACAGTAGCAGTATGTATGAAGGTCAGGAACTTATCGTTTATTATAATTCAGACAATCCTGCCGATTTTCGCAGATGTAATATAGTATTCCCGCTGGCATCTGGCTTGTTTGGGTTCGTGTTTATAGGGATTGGAGCAATTCCTATTATATTCTCAATTCGAAAGAATAAGGTCAGGAAGAAGTTTTTGGCGAATGATGTGCCATACAGAAATGAGAAAAGTACATTTTCTGCAAAGAGAAAAGTTCTGGAAGAAGCACCAATGGTACTTAATAAACCAAACCAATCATGGTATGTTACGATAGAAGGGAATTCGATTGTTGCAAACTGGAATTGGAAGAGCGGGATCTATCAAAGTACGGAGAATGAATTTGTGTATTCTGTGACATTGAACGATGCAGGAAGATGGACAGAAGATTTGGATAAGATGGAAAAGATATCAAAACATAGTGGTGAGAAAAGCTGGTTTGTTGGTAAAACATATCAGAAATCAGTAGAAGTGAGTTTTGCGAAAAACAAGGAAACTGGGAAGAGGGAAATTGAGAAAAAATCTATGGATACAGCAGAGATTAAGCGAGCGGTTCGTGCCTATCTAAAGGATTGTGGTTGGAGAAAGATGTAGCATTTATAACAGATAGTGCAAGGAATAAAATTTGTTGGAGAGGATATTTCGATGTCAAAAAAGTTAACAGGAGATAAATTTCCGATAGTAGTGGGTTCGGTTTTTATAATTGTAGGAATAATACTTGCTATTTTTGCAATGGGAGTGTATATAAGTAATGAAAATTATAAAAACAAAACGGTTAAGACAGAAAGTATTATATCAAATGTGCGATCACTCGAATGCGTAGATGTCACTTTTGTTGTTAATGGTACTGAGTATGAAGGTACTATAGACCATTTGGAGGTGTATAGTACAGGTGGAAGAGGAGGTAAAAGTAAATATATACATAGGAAGGTAGGTCAAAAAATTATTATATATTGCAATCCTGATAATCCTTCTGAGTTTCGTAGATGCAGTAATTTTCTCCCATTTGTTTTTGGCGTGATGGGTTTAGGATTTATACTTATTGGGGTGGTTGCTAGAAAAGTATTTTTGAATAGTAATATGCCAAGTAAAGACGGGAAAAACAAGTTCTATGCTAAGAAAAAGGTACTCAAGGATGCGACATCAGTACTTAATAAACCGAATCAGTCATGGTATGTTACGATAAAAGGAAATTCCATTGTAGCAGGTTGGAATTGGAAGATGGGAATTAAGCGAATGGAGGAAGATGAATTTGTGTATTCTGTGACATTGAAGGATGATGGCAGATGGAAAGAGGATTCGGATAAAACGGGGAAAAAAATAAAGCATAGTGGCGAGAAAGAAATTGAGGATATAGTCGAGATTAAGCAGGCGGTTCGTTACTATCTAAGGGACTGTGGCTGGAGAAAAATGCAGTAGGATTATGATGGTTTGCGTTTGCATTCTTAGCAATAGTTTTGAGTAATGAGGAGAAGATATGGAGTACATACCAGCAAAAACAATTATAACAAACAAGAAGGAAACATCATGGTTTGGGACAGAGTTCAATATGAATATCTATAAAGGTTGTTGCCATGGCTGTATCTATTGTGACAGCCGAAGTGAGTGTTATCACGTTGATAATTTCGATACGGTTAGAGCGAAAGAACATGCGTTAATGATTATACGAGATGAACTTAGGCGAAAAACAAAAAGTGGAGTAGTTGCTACAGGTGCGATGAGTGATCCCTATAATCCATTTGAAAAAGAACTGGAATTAACAAGACATGCATTAGAACTTATTGATGCATATGGCTTTGGTGTAGCAATTGCAACAAAAAGTCCATTGATAACAAGAGATATTCCCATTCTTCAATGTATTGCACAACATTCCCCTGTACTATGTAAGATTACGATTACGACAATAGATGATGCCACTGGTAAGATAATTGAGCCTCATGTTGCACTTAGTTCAGAACGATTTGAAGCGATTAGGAAGTTACGTGAGGCGGGAATCTATACAGGGATTCTATTTATGCCGATGTTGCCATTTATAACAGATAGCAATGAGAATATATTAGGAATGGTACAATTGGCAAAAGAGGCAGGAGCAAATTTTATCTACCCATCTTTTGGAGTGACATTACGAAGTAATCAACGAGACCATTTTTATCAGAAATTAGATGAGAATTTTCCTGGGGTTAAGGAGAAGTATATCGCAAAATATGGTCTGACATATCAATGCGGAATTCCGAATGCAAAGGCTAAATATGAGAAGTTTGCATTAGCATGTCAACAGAATAAAATATACTATACAATGAGTGATATTATTTTGGATTATAAGCGAGCATATACATGTAAGCAGATGTCGATATTTGATTATTAAAAATTCGACTTGTAAAACAATCTAATAATGTATATAATAAACACAACGGGGGGCTCACGTAAGTGGGCTGAGAGTAAGCTGTATCGCTTTGACCCATAACCTGATTTGGATAATGCCAACGTAGGGACATATGCGAAGTATGCTATTTTGCGATGCCTTTTTGGCGTCGCTTTTTTTTCGTGTAGAAAAGTATGCAGACTCTTTGTTCATATATAGAATCCAAATCATTCGAAAGGAGAATGATTATTATATGTTACAACAATGTTTAGAAAATGTAAGAAAGAACGCACCATTAATCCATAACATCACAAACTATGTAACGGTTAATGATGTTGCGAATATTTTATTAGCTTGTGGTGGAAGTCCAATTATGGCAGATGACCAAGAGGAAGTGGAAGAAATCACTTCAATCTGTGGTGGGCTGAATATTAATATAGGGACATTAAATCACAATACCATTTTTTCCATGATACTAGCAGGAAAGAAATCAAATGAACTAGGGCACAAAGTAGT
Organism: Anaerosporobacter sp.; assembly: GCF_031551385.1. Taxonomy (GTDB): domain Bacteria; phylum Bacillota; class Clostridia; order Lachnospirales; family Lachnospiraceae; genus Anaerosporobacter. The sequence continues at coordinate 15,808 of NZ_JAVBNS010000042.1, read as the reverse complement.
ATTAGATCCAGTGGGAGCAGGAGCAAGTAAACTTCGAACAGAGACAGCACTAAGACTTATGCGTGAAGTAAAGTTTGATGTAATTCGAGGGAATATATCTGAAATCAAAACGCTTGCAAACGGCAGTGGCAATACGAATGGCGTAGATGCCAATATTGCAGATGTAGTAACAGAGGAGAATTTAGAAGAAACAATAGCATTTGTAAAAGCATTTGCAAAAAGAGTCGGAAGTATTATTGCAATTACAGGTGCTATTGATTTGGTTAGTGACGGAGATACCTGCTATGCAATTCGTAATGGACGAAAAGAGATGGGACGTATTACGGGAACGGGGTGTCAACTTTCTGGAATGATGACAGCATATCTTGTTGCGAATCCAGAGTCTATATTGGAGGCAGCAACAGCGTCTATCTGTGCAATGGGACTTGCTGGAGAAATTGCATACAATAGAATGCAGGAGGGCGATGGAAATTCGACGTATCGAAATCGAATTATAGATGCCATCTATAATATGACAGCAGAAGAATTGGCAAGCGCAGCGAAAATCGAAAGAAGATAAATAATAGAGCAAAATAGAATGGGGAACACATATGGGAAATTGTAATGGTAAAGATTTATTAGTATATGCAGTGACAGATCGACATTGGTTACATGGAGAAACCCTTTACAGACAAGTGGAAAAAGCACTAAAAGGTGGTGCGACATTTGTTCAACTGAGAGAAAAAGAACTAGATGAAGACGCATTTTTGAAAGAAGCAATTGAGATAAAAGAATTATGCAGACAATATCACGTACCGTTTGTAATTAATGACAATGTGGAAATTGCAAGAAAGATAGATGCAGATGGCGTTCATGTCGGACAAAGAGATATGGAAGCGGCAGATGTAAGAAGTCAATTAGGGGCAGATAAGATAATTGGTGTTTCTGCACAGACAGTAGAACAGGCACTTTTAGCGCAAGAAAGAGGAGCGGACTACTTAGGAGTAGGAGCTGTTTTTCCAACAGGAACAAAATTAGATGCAGTAGAAGTCGGATACGAAGCACTAAAAGCAATTTGTGATGCGGTTGATATTCCGGTTGTAGCGATTGGAGGAATTACAAAAGAGAACATTATAGAGTTAAAAGGTAGTGGTGCAGATGGAGTAGCAGTTGTCAGTGCAATATTTGCAAGTGAAGATATTGAGGGAGCAACAAGGGAGCTTTGTGAGAAAGCGAGAGTATTAAGCGAATCCTAAGAAAAAGGATAGTAGGTAATTGTAGCAAGAGGAGGTTTGTTTTAATGTATAAGGCATTAACAATTGCGGGAAGTGATTCAAGCGGTGGTGCTGGTATTCAGGCGGATATTAAGACAATGACAGCGCACGGTGTGTATGCAATGAGTGCCATTACGGCATTGACAGCCCAGAATACAACTGGTGTAACGGGAATTATGGAAGTAAGCCCAGAGTTTTTAGAGGAGCAGATGGATTGTATCTTTACCGATATCGAGCCACACGCAGTTAAGATTGGCATGGTATCTTCCGATAGATTGATTTGCAGTATTGCGAAGAAGTTGAAACAATATGATGCAAAAAATGTAGTAGTAGACCCTGTTATGGTAGCAACAAGTGGTTCACGATTAATCAGTGAAGAAGCAATCTCAGTATTGAAGGAGCAATTGTTTCCGTTAGCAGATGTTCTTACACCGAATATACCAGAAGCAGAAGTAATAGCAGAAATAAAGATAGAATCAAAAGAAGATATGATAAAGGCTTCGGAGATTATTTATAACCAGTACGGTTGTCCTGTTCTCTGTAAAGGAGGACATTTTGGAGAAGATGCAGATGATTTCTTATATCTAGGAGATGAGATTCGCTGGTTAAAAGGGATTCGTTTGGATAATCCGAACACACATGGAACAGGATGCACGTTATCAAGTGCAATTGCCTCGAATCTTGCAAGAGGATATTCTATGTTAGAATCCGTGCAATTCGCAAAGGAATATGTTGCGAAAGCGATTGCGGATAATCTGGATATTGGGAAAGGTAGAGGACCGTTAAATCATATGTGGAAGTTAATGCAACAGGAAGAAAACTTTATGTATGCAGAAGAGATGTATCGGTAGGAAGCGTAGAGCGAAAAATACATAGAAATTAATTATAGCAAATCAAAAGAAAGAGGTATGTAATAATGAGAGAATATGCAACACAGATGGAAGCAGCAAGAAAAGGAATTGTAACAGAAGAATTAAAAAGGGTAGCAGAGAAAGAGAGAATGACAGTGGAAGAACTACTTCCTCTTGTAGCAGAAGGAAAAGTTGTAATATGTGCGAATATTAATCATAAATGTATCGACCCTCAAGGTGTTGGTTCTATGTTAAAAACAAAGATTAATGTAAACCTTGGCGTTTCAAGAGACTGTAAAGATTACAATGTTGAGATGGAAAAGGTTATGCAAGCAGTCAACATGGGAGCAGAGGCAATTATGGATTTATCTTCTCATGGAAATACAATCCCATTTCGTCGTAAATTAACATCAGAATGCCCTGCTATGATTGGAACTGTTCCAGTATATGACTCTGTAATTCATTATCAAAGAGATTTGGATTCGTTAACAGCAAAAGACTTCATTGATGTTGTTCGTTTACATGCAGAAGACGGCGTTGACTTTGTTACGTTACATTGTGGTATTACAAGAAAGACAATCGACCAAATCCGTAACCATAAACGTAAGATGAATATTGTATCAAGAGGTGGTTCTCTTGTATTTGCATGGATGTGTATGACAGGAAATGAAAATCCATTCTATGAATATTATGATGAAATACTTGATATCTGTAGACAATACGATGTAACAATCTCTTTAGGAGATGCTTGTCGTCCAGGTTGTCTTGCAGATGCTTCGGATGTATGTCAAATTGAAGAATTGGTTCGTCTTGGAGAATTAACAAAGCGAGCGTGGGAAAAAGATGTACAAGTTATGGTAGAAGGTCCGGGGCATATGCCTATTGATCAAATTGCAGCAAATATGAAGATTCAACAAACAATTTGTGGTGGTGCACCATTCTATGTATTAGGACCACTAGTAACAGATATTGCACCTGGTTATGACCACATTACAGCAGCAATTGGCGGATCAATAGCAGCGGCAGCAGGAGCAGCATTCCTTTGCTACGTAACACCTGCAGAACATCTTGCATTACCTAACTTAGATGATGTAAAACAAGGAATTATAGCATCAAAGATAGCAGCGCATGCCGCAGATATTGCAAAAGGAATTCGTGGTGCAAGAGAGATGGATGACCGTATGGCAGATGCTAGACAAAAGCTAGATTGGGAAGCACAGTGGGAATGTGCAATCGACCCAGAAACAGCAAAGGCAATCCGTGATGACAGAAAACCAGAACATGAGGATACTTGCTCTATGTGTGGTAAATTCTGTGCAGTACGAAGCATGAATAAGGCGTTAGCTGGAGAACACATTGATATTTTGTAGGAAAAGTGGAGATAAATTAGCATATTGTTAGTCAATTGGTAAAATATAGATAAAGGATATACATAATCATATTATTAAATCGGAATAAGTTGCAAAATAGTGCTATTTGTTTTAGAATAAAAACATAGCAATAGATTGCAGCTTATTTTTGTATTAAAAAATAGATGATGAAAGGATTATGATATGATGAAGAAAAAAATGCTAAGTTTGTTATGTTGTGTTTTATTATGTATTTCCATGTTGTCAGGATGTGCAAACAAGAATGCAGATACTTCAGAGCAGACACAAGGTGCAGAGGAAGAGACTCCTGTTGATAAAACAGGTGAAGTATCTTTACTTGTATGGTGTGGAAGTGAAGAGGAGCAGACATTATTAGGGGAGATGGTTGAATCATTTAAAAAACAATACGAAGGAGAAAGAACATTTAATATCACGGTTGAGATAGAAAGTGAATCTTCTTGTAAAGATACGTTACTTGGAGATGTATTGAATGGTGCAGATGTATTTGCCTTCCCAGACGATCAGCTTATGGCATTAATTGCGTCTGGCGCGTTAGAACCAATTGAAGATACGAAGATAAAAGAGGCGAATTCAGAAAGTTCGGTAGAAGCTGCTTCTTATGATGGTAAATTATATGCTTATCCAATGACAGCAGATAATGGATACTTTATGTATTATAACAAAGCATATTTTACAGAAGAAGATGTAAAAGAATTAGATCGTATGCTTGAAGCAGCAGCAAAAGTGGATAAACAAGTTATGATGGATTGGTCATCTGGCTGGTATCTTTATTCGTTCTTTGGTGGATCTGGTTTAGAGTTTGGTTTGAATGATGATGGTATTACAAACTACTGTACTTGGAATTCAACAGAGGGTGAAATTAAAGGAAAAGATATCGCAGAGGCAATGCTTGCGATTGCAAAAAATCCTGGATTTGCTAGTGGTGGTGACTCTGACTTTTTAGATGGAGCAAGAGCAGGAACTGTCATTGCTGGTGTAAATGGAGTATGGAATGCTACGACATTACAAGAAATATGGGGAAGTAACTATGCAGCAGTTAAATTACCTTCCTATACTTGTAACAATAAGCAAGTACAACTATCTTCTTTTGCTGGATATAAAATGGTAGGTGTAAATGCTTACTCGGATGAGAAAGAGTGGGCAAATAAATTTGCCGATTGGATAACAAATGAAGAAAATCAAACATTACGTTTTGAAAGAAGAGAGCAAGGGCCTTCGAACAATAAGGCATCAGAATCACCAGAAGTTCTTCAGTCACCAGCTATTCAAGCGTTAATTCAACAATCTGAATTTGCCAAATTACAAAGAGTAGGTGCAAACTATTGGGATCCAATTTATCAATATGGAGAAGCGATAGTAAAAGGTAATATAAAATCTGATAAACTGCAATCACTATTAGACACGTTAGTGGAAGGGATTACAGCCACTCAAGTAAAATAGCAAAGGGGAGAGTAGAATGAATAAAAAGAAAAAGAGTTTTCTTAATGTGAAGTTGATAGTTTTAGTTCCTCTTCTTTTGCTAGGAATTGTAACAGTCCTATCGAACTTTGTAGCAATTATTAATATTAGAAGTGTTAATAATAATGCAACTAAGATTACGGATTATCATATGGAAGGTAAAGAGTACTTAGCCAATATTCAAGAGGAAGTACAAATTATACATAAGCTTGGTTTATCGCATATTGTAGCAACCGAATTTAATAAGAAGATTGCTATTGTTGAAGAAGTTAAGAAGGAACAGGAAATTATTGAGGCAAATATTAAAGCATATAAGAGATTTGTTAGTGATTCAGAAAGAGAAACATATGAATTGTTGGTAGAGAATTATAATATTTTACGTGATTATATAGCAAACTTGTTAGCTTATAGTGCTGCGAATAAAACAGTAGGTGCCTATGAATTTGCGAATAACGAAGTTGCCGCAATTGGTGAAGCATTAAAAGCAAATATTGAAGCATTATCAGAGAGCACAAATTCAGAAGTAGAAGAAGCAAAGAGTACATTACAGGACGTATATAATCGTTCTATGATGTTGAATGCTGGTATTGTTGCAATTAGTGTGATAACCGTTGTCTTTGCGATTGTTATGTTAATCAGAAGAATTATCACTCCAATTAATCGTATTGAAAAGGAACTGACCAATATTATCACAGGTATTGAACGAAAAGAAGGCGATTTAACACAAAGAGTACCAGTTAAATACAATGATGAAATTGCATCACTTGGTGAGGGCGTTAATGTCTTTATGGAGAAGTTGCAGACAATCTTCCAGATGCTAGGAAGCAGTAGTATGAGAATGGACGGCATTGTAAATGAAGTATTAACCAGCGTGAAAGATTCCAATGATAATGTAAACAGTTTATCTGCATTAACGGAGGAATTATCGGCAGCTATGTTTGAGATTTCAACAAATGCAGAGTTAATCAATGCAAATGCAAGTGAAGTAAATCATGAAGTTACTGTATTTGCAGACAAGTCAAAGGAAATTAATGATTACTCACAAGTTATGAAAAGTGAAGCTGACAATATGGAATCAACAGCAAGAAGAAATGTAGAAGCAACTGATGAAAAGGTAAGAGAGATATTAGAGGTATTGAATAAAGCGATTGAGGATAGTGATAATGTAAAACAAATTAATGCATTGACGAATGAAATTCTTGAAATTTCAAATCAAACAACATTACTAGCACTTAATGCCTCAATAGAAGCAGCAAGAGCAGGAGAAGCAGGAAAAGGTTTCGCAGTTGTTGCAAGTGAGATTAGTAATCTTGCTACTTCAAGCCATAATACAGCAAGCCGTATCCAAGATGTGAATACAATTGTAACGGATTCAGTTCAAAACTTAGCTGAAAATGCAAGTAACTTAGTTGGATATATTAATGAATCGATACTACCTGATTTTAATGCTTTCTTAAATATGGGAAGTAAGTATAACCAAGATGCAACTTATATCCAAGGAACAATGAAGGACTTCTCATCAAAAACAGAAGAAATCAAAAAGGTTACAGAAGGTATTGCAAAATCAATCAGTACAATTTCATCTGCGATTGCGGACAGTTTAGAAGGTGTAAATGGCGTTACAGAAAGTACTCAGGACTTAGTAAGAGAAATTGACAACATATCTGGACGTATGAATGAAAACCATGTAGTTGCAGGCGAGTTAAAGAAAGAGTTAGAAGTATTCAAGAAAATTGAATAAGAAGATTAAAAGCAAAAGCGATATAAAAAGCATAAAAGATTCAAAAAAACTAGGGTGAGATTAAATCTCACCCCATTTTTTACCCCATAGACAGATACCTTTGTCATCTTTACCTGTGATAGCAATAGTAGGTTGCCATAATTCATAATCCCAAGTAGGTAAGATTCGATAAGTTTCTGTTGTTTTGGCATATGTTAAAACGAAAGTAGTATCATCTATAAGTGTCCATTGTGCATGGATAGAGTCTGCAAGCATGGCACGACCATCAGAAAACAAGGACATGCAGACAGAAGTTTGGACACCTTGAGGAATTGTTGGAGTTAAACGGATTCGTTCGTATTTGCCAACCATAAGCTCTTTCGTAACAGGCTGAACTTTTTCGCCACTGTATATCTCAGGAGAAACAACAGGCCAGCCGTCATTTGTCCAAAGCATTTTTCGCACATGCATCATGGAAGGTTCTCCACCTTTAAAGTTGCGTTCGCGAATATGGCTTACTAAGTACCATTCGTTATCAAAATCGTGAAGTACAGAATTGTGTCCTGGGCCCATATAAGAGATTCCTTCATGGAACTGATATCCACATGCAATCATATACCCAATGGAATTGTCATAATCTTCAAGATCGGTTAAATCTCTTCCGTTGTGGTCAAGATATGGACCAGTAACACATTTGCTTCGTCCTACTCGAATATTGTAGTCACTTTTTAAAGAAGCGTAAGATACGAATAAATAGTAGTAGTCCCTATCTTTATTATATACAATATAAGGTCCTTCAACGGCAGAGTCACACCATTGAGGTCTTCTTACAAGGCAGGTACCAACGCCGTCTTCAGCAGCTAGACCAGTTGTTTTATCTAATTCAATAATATGGCATCCACCCCAGAATGAGCCATAGACCATATATTGCTTACCATTTGTATGGTCTTCGATAATATTGGCATCAATTGCGTTAACAGGAGAATCATTTGTCGTTTTAATAACAGCGCCTCTTGGAATAAATGGGCCTTCTGCATTATCTGAAACAGCAAGATAGATGCAGGATTGTCTTACACCAAACGACGAATTGGAGCAGTATAAACGATATTCCTCGCCAACTTTAACGATATCAGGAGCCCAGATATGATTTGTTCCAACATGGTCATGTGACTCGGCGGGTGGAACATCTGTTACACGGCCGATATCTTCCCAGTGAATAAGGTCTTTGGAGCGCAGACTTTTTGCTTCTGTGGCGTATATATAATAATTATTGGATGCAGGATCATGATAAATCGCTGGGTCATGAGTAAACCAAAGTGGATTTTCAGGAGTCGATGCAAAGTGTTCCCCATTAGCAGGTTTACCTGGTTTTTGAGGAAGATGTGGTGGTTCGGATGGATAGACAAAAGTAGTCATATTCACAATTACCTCGTTTCATATTTTATAATTGTAATCAAAAGGACGTAGTCCTTAGTAAGTATTGATTGTTAATTCTATTATAACGTAGAACAGTAGTTTTTGTCGATGAATTGTGAGGTACATGGCTTATTAGGATACAACTTCGTGTTACTGTTCGCAAAAATGTTTACAGCAATACAACTTCTTTTTAATGCCATCGATAGCGAAATATAATGGTATTAGGAAGGTTGTTTTTGTGATAAAATAGGGGTATTGGAGATGCAAAACTTCGGTAGGTTATTGACGCTTCTTCGTTGCTGTAGAATAACACGAAACACGCTACACACTAAGAAGTTCTATAGGTGTTTCGCTATCGTTTCTTAGTTATTCTACAGCAACGAAGAAGCAGGCATAGGTAGTGAAGTTTTGCATGTCAGATTGTTGGGGAAGTATGAAAAAACATTGATTTGCATTGTTATCTTTTACTTAGTGGTTTGGAAGTTCAAGATTTAGTCAATGTAGCCCAACAGATCTCCTAACTTTTGAATTGCTACATTGCTAAATGAATTGCACAGAATAGTACAAACATTTTCAGATACACCCGAAGAAAGTAAATAATATAGAAAGAACAGAGATAAGAAGAATAGAAAGCATGAATATTAAAAAGCATGAGTATTAAAAAGCGTAAATATTAAAAAGTATAAGCATTAAAAAAACAAACATACAAAAGTAAGAAAAACATAATAAAACAAGAAAGGATGAAGTAGTATGGAAAATTATATTTATGAGTGTCCTGTGTGTGGATTTCGTCATCAAGTGCCTCAGTACTGGGTTTCGTATTCACCGGAGGAGACAATGGAGTATCCGCATATGTGTATAGAGACAGGAAGTATGTGTGATAATATGGAACTGAAGTATGTAGGTGAGCAGAGCACATGATAATCAAAATGTAGATAACAGTTAGGAGAATATATGAAAGTTGGAGTTGTTTACTATCCAGAACATTGGAATAGAGAATTGTGGGAGAAAGATGCAGATTTGATGGTGGAGACTGGGGTTAAGGTAGTTCGTCTTGCTGAGTTTGCATGGAGTCGATTAGAACCCGTCGAGGGGCAGTATGAATTTGCATGGTTAGATGAAGCGGTAGAGATTTTTGCAAAGAGAGATATTGAAGTGATTCTTGGAACGCCAACGAACTGCCCGCCTTTATGGTTGTATGAGAAATATCCAGATGCAATCCAATGTGATGAACATGGGAATAGAGTGAGCATTGGAGTAAGAGGACATAGATGTTACAATAGTCCATCATTAATTAAGAAGACAATTCAAATTGTGACGGAGATGGCAAAGCATTATAAGGATAATAAGGCAGTTGTGAGCTGGCAGATTGATAATGAACTGGAAGCCTATCATTGTACATGTCCGGTGTGTACAGATAAATTCCGAGAATGGTTAAAGAAAAAATATACAACATTAGAGAAGTTAAATCATACGTATGGAAATGTTATGTGGAGTGGAGAATACAGCAGTTGGTCGCAAATTACACCACCACTTGGAGAGAGACAATCTTGGTTGAATCCAGCGTATCTTCAAGACCATTATCGTTATGCATCAGAATCCATGGTCGAGTTTGTGAAGTTGCAGGCTGATATTATTCGGAAGTATTGCAATGATGTTACGATTACAACGAATATGTATCTGGGAAATATGACGCCAGATTTTTATAAGACATTCAAGGAATTGTCCTATGCGTCTTATGACAATTATCCAGTTGTAGTAATTCCGAAAGACCATGAAGAAATCTATTCGCATGCATTTCATTTGGATTTGACAAGAGGGATTAAAAGACAAAATTTCTGTATCATGGAGCAACTTAGTGGTGCACTCGGATGTTGGATGCCGATTGGAAGAACACCAAGACCTAATATGATTAAAGGCTATTCTTTGCAAGCATTTGCAAGAGGGGCGGATTTGGTATTAAACTTTAGGTGGAGAAGTGCGACAAAGGGAGCAGAGATGTTCTGGCATGGAATTTTAGACCACAACAATAAATTGGGAAGAAGATATGAAGAGTTCCGTTCTCTATGTCATACGGTGCATGAAGAATTGCAAATGTTGGAGGGGACAACCATTCGTAATAAAGTGGCGTTGTTGTTCTCACATGAACAGGATAATGCATTTAAGTTTCAACAGCAGTCAGAGGGATTCCATTATTATAATCAATTAAAATTGTTTCATGATGGAGTAATGCGACTTGGTGTGGGCATTGATATTATTAACATAACGGAAGACTTGGCGCAGTATGAAGTTGTTATTGCACCAACGGTGTATATCGCATCACCAGAGATTGTGGACAATCTAACGAAATATGTACAAAACGGTGGAAAATTAATCTTAACAAATCGTTCGGGTGTAAAAGATGAAAGCAACGCTTGCATTATGGATTATTTACCAGGGCCGTTTTCTAGTTCTGTTGGTGCAGTGGTTGAAGAATATGATGCGCTTGGTAATGATACGAATCGAATCTGTATGGAGAATGGGAAGACATATCGTTGTAATCAATGGGCGGATATCTTACAGTTAGAAACAGCGCAGAGTCTTGGAACGTATATGGAAGATTTCTATGAAGGGAAATCGGCGATTACAAAGAATCGCTACGGTGCTGGTGAAGTATATTATGTTGGGACGGTTCTTGAAAGAGATTTCTATAAAGATTTTATGAGTGATGTGATAGAAGGAACAAGTGTTGAGACAGTGAAGAATCTGCCTGATGGTGTAGAGGTGAGTGTTCGTGAAAATGATACGCAGAAATACAGATTGCTGTTTAATAATACGAATGATGTACAGGAAGTTAGAATGGAAGATTGCGAGACGATTGTATTACAGCCGTTTGAGTTCTATGTTGTTAGATAAGAAGAAAAATCTCGGTGTTATTGGGGGTAGAAAATGTAGAAGACAGATGGTGCACATAGCTCTTTCGTCTTTCCTAATCCAGAGTTAGAGGATGTACGTTTATTGCTAGAGTTATTTGTTTTGGAAAATAATATGAAACCAGTAAGTTAATGTAGAAATAAGATGATTAGATACTTCTAAAAAGAAAAAAGTTGTCAATCATAAGATTAGTAATTATCATGGAAAGATTAGTAATTAGCATGGATAATACCTTGACAAATCATATCGAAGCGAATATAATTGCAATAATTTATGGAAAGGGGATTACAAATTATGTTTAACATGAATCTACATCATCATAATCATGGAAAAAGGTAAGTCTATGGATAATCATGGGCTTATGTTTATTGCGTATACCCATGATGATGATATGTAGATAAGTGGATCATAAAGTAATCTACGGAAAGAAGTCATCCTGGGTATATGTGGGATGGCTTCTTTTTTTGGTATGTGCAATTATATGTACAAGTTTTATTTGCAAGAAAAAAATAGGCTATGAATAAAAATGCGCCGTTATGGAGGCATACCAAATTAAGAAGTAATACAAGAGTAATTGAAACAAAATAAATTAATTTGAGCAAGGAGATGGCGATATGAGAAAAACAACAGTTAAAGGAATGAACGAATATTTACCAGAAGAAACGGAACTTAGAGACTATTTGCAACAAACGATTCTTGCAACATATAAATCATGTGGGTTTCAGAGAATTACAACACCAATTATGGAAGATATAGAAAATCTGAAAAAGAGTGAAGGTGGAGAGAATCTTGAATTGCTTTTTGAAGTAATGAAACGAGGAGATAAGTTAAAGAAATCAATTGAGAATAAGGAATATAATCGATTAACTGATATGGGATTGCGCTATGATCTTACATTACCATTAACAAGATATTATTCGAATAATAGAGATAAATTAATGAATCCATTTCGTTGCATCCAGATGGATCGTGTATACCGTGCAGAGCGACCACAGAAAGGGAGATTGCGTGAATTTGTACAGTGTGATATTGATATTATTGGGCAGCAATCGAATGTGGCAGAGATTGAATTAATAACAACAACTGCAAAAGCATTACAGGCAATCGGAATAAATGCATTTGCAGTTCGAATTAATGACCGAAGGTTATTACAAATGGTTTTATTACAGATAGGATTTAAGGAAGAAGAACTTGAAAGTGTGTGTATTACGTTGGATAAATTAGACAAGATAGGAAGTAGTGGTGTAGAGCAGGAATTGAAGGATAAAGGTATTTCTGTAGAGATACAGGAACGGTTTCTATCATTACTGAATAAAATGCCACTTACCATTACAGACGTAGCACAAATATGTAAGGACAGTGGTGTCATAGATAATATAGAAACAATAATGAAATCTGTACAAGTTGTATCTCAAGGGAAATACAATATAAATTATGACTTTACACTCGTAAGGGGACAGGGATACTATACAGGAACTATTTTCGAGATAACGAGTTCGGAGTTTCGTGGTGCAATTGCAGGTGGCGGAAGATATGATAATCTTATTGGCAAGTTTACAGGAGGAAATTCCATACCAGCAGTAGGATTCTCCATCGGTTTTGAGAGAATCTACGGAATATTAAAAGAGAAAGGTTATAAGATTCCAACACGTAATAAAGTAGCTGTTGTATATGAAGAGAATGCAGTGGTAGATGCGATACAAAAAGCAGAGTTATTAAGAGCAGATGCCGATGTTTTTCTTGTTGTAAGGAAAAAGAATTACTATAAGCAGCTTGAGTTACTGCGTAGTCAAGGTATTGGTGAGGTTGTTGAATTATAAAACGTATCGATGAATATGCAACTAGTATGCAAGCATAGGTTAATATATAGCTATAAGCCGTAATAAAGGGAGGATAATCATGCATACTAGTAGAAAAAGAAAGCTATTTCGCTTAGGCGTAATCATGTTTGTGATTTTTATTTGGTGTTGTCCGGAGGATACGATGTTTAGAGAAGATAGCCTTGCGAAGAACGATGAAACTGCGAATAATAATTCTAGCTTTGAATCGAATAATGTAGAGACAGAAAAAGAATGGAAACCAAATCATGGAACAATAGATATCGAATACAAAGATACAGGGCATTATGATGATGTGGAAGAATATGTTTTTATTAATTCAGAGGAAGGATGGAAAGGATATATAGCACCTGCAGGAGCGGGAAGCGATAGTCTTGAACTTTATAAAACAACAGATGGTGGCATAAACTGGATAAGCGTATCTACTTTGGAATCAGGTGGCGATTTTGTTTTTCTTAATAATAATATTGGCTGGATTGTTCATAATGCTCCGATTAATGGAGCTTTGCAAATGCAGAAAACATGCAATGGTGGAAAGACATGGGTGGAAGAAGTGATACAGGCACCAACGGAATATAAAGATGTCCAATTTTCAGCGTCTCTTCCTGTGTTTTTCTCTCAGCAAGATGGAATTATGATAGCATTATGTCAAGATACGAATAATAATTATGAGTATATCGAACCAGTTGCATTTATTACACATGATGGTGGAGAAACGTGGAATCTTTCAAAAGAGGGTTCAAAGGATTCTTGTTTTAGGTGGGATATTAATGAAGAAGAGGAGTATCGTGAAATTAGATATAATGATCGTGTATGGAAATCCATGGATAATATTGAGTGGTGTCAATTTGAGTAGTATCAGTCTGTGCTATTGTTGTATCTGTGCCATGGAAGTTTAAAGTGAATATTTTTGATAAAGCAATATAAAGAAAAATAATAGATATAAGAAACATGCAAAATGAATGCACAAAATATGTAAATTTAGCAAAGGCATCAAATCTTCAATACAAAAAGATTTGATGCCTTTGCTATTTTCTTTAAAAGAGTGCAATAACACTCTCACTAAATTAACCCATAACCTATTACTTACTCTCCATCTTTTCAATAGCAGCCCCAATAAACCCTTTAAATAACGGATGAGGACGATTCGGTCTTGATTTAAATTCAGGATGAGCTTGTGTAGCAACAAACCATGGATGATCTTGATCTTTTAATTCAATCATCTCAACGATGCGGCCATCTGGAGAAAGACCAGAGAGTACAAGACCAAATTTTTTGAAATCATCACGATAGTAGTTGTTTACTTCATAGCGGTGACGATGTCTTTCTTCAATCGTAGTTGAACCATATAGTTCATGTGCTTTTGAATTTTCTTCTAATACACAAGGGTAAGAACCAAGACGTAGCGTTCCACCAAGGTCTTCAACACCATCTTGTTCTGGCATTAGATGAATGACAGGATGTGTTGTGCTAGGATTAAGTTCAACACTATGAGCATCTGCAAAACCAATAACATGTCTTGCGAATTCAACAATGGATAACTGCATACCAAGACAAAGTCCTAAGTATGGGATTTTATGTTCACGAGCATATTGTATAGAAGTAATCATACCATCGATGCCACGATCTCCGAAACCACCAGGAACAATAATTCCCGATACATCATGAAATGTTTCTTGTACTGTGTCAGGAGTAATCTCTTCGGAATTAATCCATTTAATAGAGACGGAAGCGTTATGTGCAACAGCACCATGTTTTAATGATTCTACTACACTGATATAGGCATCGTGTAAGGCTGTATATTTGCCGACTAGAGCAACGGTAACCTCTTTTTGAGGATTTTTCAAAGCGTAAACCATGTTTTCCCATTCTGTTAGATTTGGTTCAGGGCAGTCTAGTTGTAAACATTTGCAGGCAATGTTAGCGAGATGTTCATTCTCCATGGCAAGAGGTGCTTCATATAATGTATCTACATCAAGATTTTGCATAACATGACCGCTTGGTACATTACAAAATAGTGCGATTTTATCTTTAATATCAGCATCGAGAGGAAGTTCTGTTCGACATACGATAATATCTGGTTGAATACCCATACCTTGTAATTCCTTAACGCTTGCTTGTGTTGGCTTTGTTTTCATTTCACCAGAAGCTTTTAAGTAAGGGATTAAAGTTACGTGGATAAGAATGGCGTTTTCACGACCGATATCATGTTGAAATTGGCGAATGGATTCCAAGAATGGCTGGCTTTCGATATCACCTACCGTACCACCAACTTCGATAATTGCAATTTGTGTTTCATTAGAGCCGTCATTACGATAGAAGCGACTTTTAATTTCGTTTGTGATGTGAGGGATTACTTGAACCGTACCGCCACCGAAATCGCCGCGTCTTTCCTGAGAGAGAACTGACCAATAGATTTTTCCTGTAGTTACATTGGATTGTTTTGTAAGACTTTCATCAATAAAACGTTCATAGTGACCAAGATCGAGATCTGTTTCCGCACCATCGTCTGTAACAAATACTTCTCCATGTTGAATTGGATTCATAGTTCCGGGGTCAATATTGATGTAGGGATCGAATTTTTGCATTGTTACATGGTAACCTCGAGCTTTCAGTAAACGACCTAGTGAAGCAGCAGTAATCCCTTTTCCAAGACCTGATACAACACCACCAGTTACAAAGACATATTTGACAGCCATAATTGTTCCTCCTTATTGTATGCTTAAAACATTAACCCAAATATTATACATGAATCAAAAAAGGAAATCTAGAATAGATGGGTAGAAACGTGTTTTATTATAAAAAAGCTGTAAAAACTTAATGTTATTAAGACGATATAGTTAGTATGTGTAGAATATATGGGAAAATGCTTGTTTAAGTAAGGAGGTAGAAAGAAAAGGAAGTGAGATATGAACCTCTTATATAGGACTAATAGCCTAAGTAAAGGGAAATGGAAGAAAGAAACTAC
>NZ_JAVBNS010000174.1:0-8516 GCF_031551385.1 Anaerosporobacter sp. | reverse complement strand
CAACAAAACTTACAATTGGAATCATTGAGAATAAGTTAAAAGAGCATAATTTATTAAAAACAACAAAACGTAAGGTGATTAAATATGGACAATCTATTAATCTTGGTTGTTTCCGTATTGAATTTATTCGTATTAATCATAGTATTGCAGATGCAGCTGCACTTGCAATCTATTCACCAGCAGGAATCATTGTGCATACTGGTGACTTTAAAGTAGATTATACACCTGTATTCGGAAGCACAATTGATTTGCAAAGATTTGCTGAAATCGGTAAAAAGGGTGTACTTGCCTTAATGTGTGATAGTACGAACATAGAAAGACCTGGTTATACCATGTCAGAGAGTACGGTAGGTAAGACATTTGACAATATATTTGCAGAGAATACAAAACATCGTATTATTGTAGCAACATTCGCATCCAATGTGGATCGTGTGCAACAAATTATTAACTCAGCGGCAAAATACAATCGTAAGGTTGTGATTGAAGGAAGAAGTATGGTTAATATCATATCAACAGCATCAGAACTTGGTTATATCACTATGCCAGATAATATTCTGATTGACATTGAGCAGATGAAAAACTATACAGATGAGCAAATTGTATTAATTACAACAGGTAGTCAAGGAGAAGCTATGGCTGCATTGTCAAGAATGGCTGCTTCTATTCATAAGAAAATTTCAATTAAACCTGGCGATACTGTAATCTTTAGTTCAACACCAATCCCTGGTAATGAAAAACCAGTTTCTAAGGTAATTAATGAATTATCTATGAAAGGTGCTAAAGTTGTATTCCAAGATACTCACGTATCAGGACATGCTTGCCAAGAAGAAATTAAGTTAATCTATACACTTACAAAACCAAAACATTCTATTCCAGTGCATGGTGAATACAGACATTTGATGAAACATGCAGAGGTAGCACAAAGTCTTGGTATTCAAAAAGATAATATTCATATTCTATCATCTGGTGATGTACTTGAGATTTCAGATGAGAAAGCAAATGTAGTTGGTAAAGTTCCAGCACAAGGCATCTTAGTAGATGGTCTTGGAGTTGGTGATGTTGGTAATATCGTTCTTCGTGATCGTCAGCATCTATCAGAGAATGGTTTACTAATTGTTGTAGTGACATTAGAAAAATACAGCAATCAGATACTTTCTGGCCCAGATATTGTGTCACGTGGTTTCGTATATGTAAGAGAATCCGAAACACTTATGGATGATGCTAGAGAAGTTGTTAATAATGCACTTGATAAATGTATTGGTCGTAATATCACAGATTGGGGCAAGATTAAGATGGAAATCAAAGATTCTCTAAGTGATTATCTATGGAAGAAAACAAAGAGAAATCCAATGATTTTACCAATCATTATGGAAGTATAAAACAATTTGTTTGAATAATAGCAATAGTGAAATGTAAAGGCGGGTTGCGAATGAAAGATATAGAATATCAGATGAAAAACTTGGTTGATTCAATCAAGAAGAGTAATGAATATAATCAATATCGACGTCTATACGAGGAACTGGAAAGAGAAAGTGAAGTATTAACTCGCTTGAATGAGTTTCGAAAGATGAGTTTTCGTATACAACTTGCACAAGAAGAGAATTCGTTAGAATTATGTAGAGTACTAAGAGAAGAGTACAGTGATGTCCTCATGCTTCCTAGAGTTCAAGAATTTCTAATAGCAGAGCAGAGAATTAATACTGTGCTAAGGAAAGTGAATCATTATATGTGGGACAACATTGATTTGAAAATTGATTTTATGTAATACAGCAAAGGAGGGTTCACCAAATGGCATCAAGATCACAAGCATCGAGAATTATACTTGGAATATCAAGCTTTGTTATACACGTATTGTTAAATATACTTTTTTATGTTATTGTTGTTATGCTTATAACGAAGTATAGTGGTGTGGCGTATGATTTTGCATATCAAGTGTTTGGTGAAGTATCCTATGTAGAAGCTGGAGAGCATGTAAAAGACGTTACGATAACAATTCAAAAAGGTGAATCAACGATGAGTGTCGCTAGAAAATTAGTGATGAATCGTGTAATAGAGAATGAATATTCATTCTATTTACGTGCAAAGTTGTTTCAGTCAAATATAAAAACAGGTAAATATAAGGTAAATGCATCGATGACATATGGTGAGATATTAGATGTCATATCGAATTATGATAACAATCTGGATAAAGATTCAGATAATCTGGATAAGGATTCAGAAAAAGATGCAGATGGACAGAAAAAAACTAGTTCAAATACCAATAAGAAGAATACAAATTAGGATAAATACTAAGGGGTTATTACAGGCTAAATGTCTGTAATGACTCTTTTGTGTTGTAGATAAGGAGCAAAACCTCATGATAGTAGATGAAAGAATTGCAGCATATATCTTCTCGCTAGAGCAAGAAATGCCAGAAAAATTGAGCGAGATAGAGAAACAGGCACTTGTTGATTATGTACCAATTATTAAGAAGCCTACACAGAGTCTTCTTCGTTTTATGCTACGTTCTTTAAGACCAGAGAATATATTAGAAGTTGGAGCAGCCGTTGGTTTCTCTTCTTTGCTAATGAGTGAATATATGGGAGAGGATTGCCATATTACAACGATTGAGAAGATGCCAGAACGAATTGAAAAGGCAAAAGAGAATATCACATATGTTGGCAGAGAAGATAAGATTACTTTAATTGAGGGTGATGCAGCAGATGTATTAGAGCAGTTGGCAGCAGAAGGAAGACAATTTGATTTCATGTTTATGGATGCGGCAAAAGGTCAATACATTAACTTTTTACCGAATATCATGAAGATGCTTCCAGCAGGAGGGATACTAATATCTGATAATGTATTACAAGATGGAGATGTAGTACAATCCCGCTATGGAGTAACAAGAAGAAATCGCACGATACATTCACGAAT
Source organism: Anaerosporobacter sp. (assembly GCF_031551385.1). Taxonomy (GTDB): domain Bacteria; phylum Bacillota; class Clostridia; order Lachnospirales; family Lachnospiraceae; genus Anaerosporobacter. Next base: position 5,603 of record NZ_JAVBNS010000174.1, on the reverse strand, counting down.
GAGAGAGTATCTCTATGAGTTGACACATATGAAAGAATTTGATACGATTGTTTTGCCTATTGGAGATGGTGTTACGTTAAGTACACGCATATAATGCGTAGCAATCCGTGATATCAGTCATGGGAAAACTGTTTTTTGACCACAATACATTATTGAAACGGTAATTAGAGCGTAAAAATATAAAGGAGAACAACAGAATAATGAGCAGAAGAGAGAAACCAGAATTATTAATTCCAGCAAGTAGTTTGGAAGTTCTAAAAGTTGCTATAAATTATGGTGCAGATGCTGTCTATATTGGTGGAGAGATGTTTGGACTTCGTGCGAAGGCAAAGAACTTTTCGAAAGAAGACATGATAGAGGGCATTAAATATGCTCATAAATTTGGGAAGAAAGTATATATTACAGCAAATATCACAGCACATAACCGTGATTTAGAAGGTGTTGCAGAGTATTTTGAAGAAATGAAAGAGATTAAACCAGATGCGTTGATTATATCAGACCCTGGTGTATTCGATATTGCAAGAGAAGTACTTCCTGATATGGAACTTCATATCAGTACGCAAGCGAATAACGTAAACTATAGAACGTACCTATTCTGGCAGAGAATGGGCGCAAAAAGAGTTGTATCTGCGAGAGAATTATCATTAAAGGAAATCGGAGAGATTCGAAAAAACATCCCAGATGACCTTGAAATTGAAACATTTATCCATGGTGCAATGTGTATTTCATATTCTGGAAGATGTTTATTAAGCAACTATTTTACTGGAAGAGATGCTAATCTAGGTGCATGTACGCATCCATGTCGTTGGAAGTATCACATTGTTGAGGAGACTCGTCCAGGCGAATACTTGCCAATCTTTGAAAATGATAGAGGAACATATATCTTTAATTCAAAAGATTTATGTATGATTGAACATATTCCAGAAATTATTGAAGCAGGAATTGATAGTCTTAAAGTGGAAGGTCGCATGAAGACTGCACTTTATGTTGCTGCTGTAGCTAGAACTTACCGCAAAGCAATTGATGATTATTTTATTAGTGAAGAGACATATCGTCAAAACATTCCTTACTACAAAGAGGAAATTGCAAAATGTACGTACCGTCAATTCACAACAGGATTCTTCTTTGGGCCAACATCATATGAAACACAAATCTATGATAGCAATACGTATGTGAAAGAATACACTTACCTTGGGTTAGTTCAGGGCAAGAATGAAGCTGGTATGTATGAATTGGAGCAAAGAAATAAATTCAGTGTTGGAGATACTATTGAGGTGATGAAGCCAAATGGTGAAAATCTTATGGTGACAGTGAAAGCGATTACGGATGAGAAGGGGACACCGATGGATAGCTGTCCACATCCAAAGCAAAAAATCTATGTGGATTTTGGAATTGAATTAGAGGATTTAGATTTGTTACGTAGAAAAGAGTAGTGGGGGTATTGATTCATTTGGATTGAGGTACTTGTGTATTAAAGGCTTAGAATGCAAAACTTTGTACGTTTTCATAGCTTATTCGCTGATGTATTCTGACACAAAACACGCTATGCACCTAAGGGCTTCTAAGTGTGTACGGGGGAGGTGTCGTAGCGTTACGGAATCGCCCTTGATTCGGCATCCTGCCTCAGCATGGGCTGGCTCGGCGTCCTTGCCTCGCCTTCCTAGGTTATGAATGTACACACTAAGAAGTACTAAGGTGCGTTGCTATCGTTTTTTAGTCAGAATACAGCAGTGAATAAGCAAGGATAGGTATTGAAGTTTTGCATGGATATGTTGTTGATACACAAGTACGGGAAGTTGATGAATAAATAACTAAAAGATAAATAACTGAAATGATAATAGAATAAATACCAAATAGTTAGTGGCAAGATTTGTTGATTTATTATTCATAGATAGTAGATTGTTAATTAGGAAAGACAATTTCTAAGAGAAGAGATGCGCTTGTATGTAGTACTGCGTATTGTAATCTAAGAGATTGTCTTTTTGGTTCTGTATCATAAGTTATTAGTTGGTTTTTTGGGTTATGGTATTCGGTTATATTTAGAATGGTTTTGGGTAGTAAATCTTTCGATATAATAAATAATGTTTCGTGTAGGGATTAGGTTTTGATTGTTTGATAATAAGGCAAATGTATAATATAGAACATGAATAGAGTTTCATTACAGTTACATAAGACATTTATATGAAATAGAGTTTGATTTATAATTATATATAGTGAATTATCGTTACTTGTCATGGAGTGAACAGTAATATTTATCTAAAGTGATATAACTGTGTAGGATTCTATATGGTTGGGGCGTAAGTTGTAACAAAATAAAGGTAAAGGAGTTTTGTGTATACATATGAAAAAGGATCGAGAATATCTATTATTAGAAGAGAAAAACATATATACGGCGTTTATCTACCTTGCTCTTCCTGTTATGCTTGCTAATGTATTGAAGTCTTTTCATGATTTAGTGGATACATATTTTGTTGGGCAGATGGAGAATTCGGTTTCTGCTCAAGCGGCAATTTCAATATCGTGGCCGTTACTTAATATATTTATGGCGCTTAGTATGGGATTAGCTGTTGCAGGGGTTGCAGTTATTAGCCAGTATCTGGGGGCAAAGGATTCAGAGAAGGCAAAAGAATATATGGCATTATTACTTGTTCTTAGTATTGGAATTGGCATTATATTCAATGCTATTTTATATGTAATCATACCTAGTGTGCTTAACTTCATGGGGGCAGAAGGTGAGGTTCGTGAGCAGGCATTGATTTATATGAGGGTACGTTCCTTTGAGATGCCATTTCTATTTATATTCACAGCATTCCAAGCGGCTAGACAAGCAAGAGGTGATACAACAACACCAGTTATTTTGTCGGCAACAGCAATAGTAATCAATATTATCTTGACAGCAGTATTTATTCGAGGGTGTAATATGGGAATCTTGGGAGCTAGTTTATCAACTGTTATTGCTCAGATAGCAATTGTACCAATTTCACTATATCTTATGTTCTCAAAACGCCAAGAACTTCATTTAACGGTACGGGATTTACGTTTTAATTCCAAGAATTTATCGAAGTTAATTGGTATTGCATTGCCATCAGCGGGAAGTGAAGCACTTAGCTCTCTTGGCTTTTTGATTTTGCAGTCCATTATTTTGGCATATGGAGAACGTGTTGCAGCAGCATTTAGTATTGGAAATAAGATTTCAAACTTACTTTTGATACCAGTATCTGCGCTTGGATCAGTTCTCGCAGCATTTATTGGTCAGAATGTTGGAGCAAGGAATAAGGAACGTGCGAAGAAAGCATATCGTGCTAGTACAAATGTTGCGGTAGCTATTTCATGTATTGGGTGTTTGATTATCTACCCATTTCGTGAATTTTTATTGGGACTTTTAACGAATGATACGGAAACATTACAGATTGCAATGGAATATATATTCTGGGTATTAGCGACACAGCCATTGATGGCATTATTACAGAATTATATGGGTGTGTTCAATGGTTCGGGCAATACGAAGTATTCTTTCTATACGGCAACAGCGAGATTATGGGTGGTTCGACTTCCGTTAATCTTGTTTATGAAGAATGTAACTGATTTAGGACGAAGTGGTATTTGGTATGCAATGGTTATCAGTAATTTTATTATTGTTATATATGCGAAATATCTATTCCGTAAAGTGGATTTTGAACCTAAAGTTAAGATGTAGACGAGTATCAAAATTAGAAGAAATGAGTAGGAAAAGCACAAAAATAGGTTTCCTCACATAGAATAGTAATAAACTATCAGTTTTGAGGTGCTTATAAAAATGAAATCATTTCCGAAGCCATTAAGCACCAATGAGGAAAAGTCTTATCTTGTGCAATACAAAAACGGTAGTCAAGAAGCACGTAGTATTTTGATTGAACGTAATTTACGCTTGGTAGCTCATATTGTTAAGAAGTATAGTGCTCCAGATAAAGAAATTGATGATTTGATTTCTATCGGTACGATTGGGTTAATCAAAGCTATTGATACGTTTGATGCAGATAAAGGAATTCGTCTTGCCACTTATGCCTCGCGTTGCATAGATAATGAACTTCTTATGATGCTTCGGTGTAGTAAAAAACAGTCGAAGGAAGTTTATCTGTATGAACCAATTGGTGCTGATAAGGAAGGCAATGAAATCAATCTGCTAGATATTATTGAGTCAATTGACGAGGATATCGTGGATGTATTGGAGACGCGAGAAAACATTGTGAAGCTAAAGCAGTTTGTTCAAAGGCTACTGACAGATCGAGAGAAGGAAATAATTATTCTTCGCTATGGTCTTGGGGGAAGAGATGAAGTAACCCAACGTGAGATTGCAGTAAGACTAGGGATATCAAGAAGTTATGTAAGCCGTATTGAGAAAAAGGCGTTAAAGAAGCTTCGCGAAAGATTTGAAAAGTAAAGTAGATAAGAGAGGAACCGTTGTATAAACGCTATGTGTTGCGTAGGGTTTATACAACGGTTCCTTTTTGGCTAATGATACTGCGCGCACGCTAAACCAAGACTATATTTTTTCTTTATAATTTGCTATAATTTAATTACCTATATTATGGATATAATATTATTATGGATATAATATTCAATTTAGTATAAATCAATATAATGGGATGATACGTGATAAGTAAGAGTAAACATATTGAAAAAGGGAAAGACTTTAGATATGATGAAATTAGCAAAAATAAAGGGAGAGATATCTATGGAAGAAAAGGATAGAAGAGAATTAGATGAAATAGTCCAAGCGATCACCAGTGTAGTAGAAATTGAGGAAATTTATCTCTTTGGTTCCTTTGCTTATGGAACTCCGACTAAAGATAGTGATTTTGACCTTTATGTGGTACTGGTAGATGGAATAGAACGTCCATTAAGAGCGATTCAGAAAATGAATATGGCTATTGCCAGAATGGATATCCGCTCAGTTGATATTCTTGCGGATGAATCAGAGCGGTTTCACGCAAAATGTACTGCAATGACGCTGGAACGCACAATATATGAGAGGGGAATAAAGCTGTATGAACGAAACATACAATTATCTCAGTCAATGGCTTAGTCTATCAGAAGGAGATCTTGCATCTGCAAAGCATTTATTGACATTACACCCATATAAACTGGAAGTGATATGTTATCTTTGTGAGCAGTCTGCAGAAAAAATGCTGAAAGGATTTCTTGCGTCAGAAGAAAAAGAAATTCCCAAAACACATGACCTAATGAAATTGTGCAGGCTATGTATGGAAGTGGACATAAAATTTGATTTTCTTTTGGAACCTTGCTCAAGGCTGATGCCTTATGGGGTGCAGGTACGATATCCAAATCATACAGAAATTTACGAGGAAGATATGCGCATGGCTTTGAAGGATGCTGAGAAAATTATGGATACAATCCAACCTAAAATCCAAATGATTATAGATAAAATGGAAGAAAAGATGCAAGAAGACTTCAGATAACTGTCTTGCACTATTGCGGGCAATGACTAATATGGTATTATAAAGCTAGAGAAAGAACATATAATTTATCTTTTTTATTGTAAGTTGAGAAAGAGAATGGAGAATGTTGAATAACACAGAAACAATAATTTCAATAATGAATAA
>NZ_JAVBNS010000081.1:0-27458 GCF_031551385.1 Anaerosporobacter sp. | reverse complement strand
AAAAAACCACACAATTGCCGCTATCGGTGCTTCTATTGTTACTGCTATATAATACGCTACCCCAAGGACTATCACACCTAGAATACCAAAAATCCAGTTTGCTTTTGGTGGTTTCTCACCTACATTTTCACTGCGTAAAAGAGAAATCGCATTTGCCATTTTAATTTGACGAATTGCATTCAAGAATAATAAAGCAAAAATAACACCAAATACGATACTTGTCATCCCTATCGCTTCGAGCGATACCTTTAATGTATATGTGACATCCGCTTTAAGAACATTTACAAGCCCTAATTCCGCAAGTTTGGATAAAGCAATTCCTGCAATAAGTCCAATACCAAGTGATGTAATCGCAATAATTATTGTTTCACAGAATAAAATCCGACCAATATTCCATTTTCCCATTCCAAGAATGTTATACAAACCGAATTCTTTCTTTCGTCTACGAATCAAAAATGCATTTGTATAGAATAAAAATATAGTTGCAAAAAACGCAATTACCCAGCCACCAAATTGAAGTGTAATACGAATCGTTTCTGCGCCTGGCAAATAGTCCAGCGTATTCGTGTATTGCAAAAACACAATAATATAATACATCATTACCATTCCAACACAAGTTAAGATATATGGGAGATACATTCTTTTGTTTTTTCGAATCCCGTCAAGGGCGAGTTTCGGATAGAATCCTGCTTCCATCACTTTTCACCACCTGTCGCAAGTAAAGTTAACGTATCAGAAACCTTTTGATACAATTGTTCATTCGTATCATTTCCACGATAAATCTGATGAAATACTTCACCATCTTTAATAAATAATACACGTCCTGCATGGCTTGCTGCTTTTACGGAATGTGTTACCATCAATATCGTTTGCCCACTTTTATTAATTTCACTAAAGAGATGTAACAATTCATCCGTTGCCTTGGAATCTAATGCTCCTGTTGGCTCATCAGCGAGTATTAATTTCGGATTTGTGATCAATGCTCGTGCAACTGCCGCTCTTTGCTTCTGACCTCCTGATACCTCATAAGGATATTTTTTCAACAATCCTGTAATTCCAAGCCTTGCTGCAATTGGTTCAAGCCTAGCATGCATTTCCTTATAGGTTTTTCCAGCAAGAACAAGAGGTAGATAGATATTATCCTCTAGTGTAAATGTATCCAAAAGATTGAAATCCTGAAAAACAAAACCTAGATTATCACGGCGAAATGTCGCTACTGCTGACTCCTTAATTTTAGAAAGCTCTTTTCCATCAAGATTTACTGTACCATTCGTCGGCTTATCAAGCGCCGCTAAAATATTAAGTAGCGTGGTTTTACCCGAACCTGACTCCCCCATAATCGCAACATATTCGCCTTGCTCCACACTAAAATTTACATTTTTTAGTGCTTCAACTTTATTCCCACCAAAGCGGGTTGCATAAACTTTCTTTAGTCCGTTTACTTCTAAAATACTCATCGTATATTTCCTCCTATCAATCTTTCTGCACTTATTGTAACAGAAACGGGAAATGCAACGCCATAGAATCGCCTTACATTTCCCGTTTTATTTCTTACACTTTTGTAAGAAGTTATTCCTTTTGTAGTTCATACTGCTCCAAATTGATATGAATTGTCGTTCCTTGACCAAGCACTGAAGTCGCTGTAATTGTATGACCAAGTTTTGCACAAATACTCTTACAAAGGTATAGTCCAATCCCGCTCGCCCTTTTATCACTTCGTCCATTATATCCAGTATAGCCCTTTTCAAAGATACGTGGCAAATCTTCTGGTGCTATGCCGATACCAGTATCTTCAATACACAACGTTTTCGACTCTTTCATATAGATTTTTATGTTGCCTTCCTGTGTATATTTTAATGCATTCGATATTACTTGTTCCAAAACGAATACGAACCATTTTTCGTCCGTTACAATTGTTTCAGAGACAAGCTGTTCATATTCCAAACGGATTTTTCTACTTATAAATTCACCTGCAAACTTCTTAACTGAGCCACGAATAATCGCATCTAAATCGTGTTCCTTAATCAGATAATCCGTAGATGTAGAGCCAAGCCGTAAAAATGCAAGCACCATTTCCACATACTGTTCCACTCGAAATAAATCCGCTACTAATTTTCGTGATAAGGCGGAATCTTCATTCTGCAATGTTAACCGCATCGATGCAATTGGAGTTTTTATCTGATGTACCCAGACAGTATAGTATTCTATCATATCTGTATAACGATTATTCATATCTGTTTCAAGATGTTCCTGCTCTTCCTTTAGCAATTGAATGATCGCTTGGTAATCTTCATCTTCTATTCCTTCAACGAGAGGAAAAGAGGAAATCATAGCTGCTGTTAATGTTCTCATTTCAAGAAGTTGCTTATGTTTTCTTTGCACTCTGCTAAAATCTACAACTATAAATAATATTCCAAGAAAAGTGCAAAGCAACGTAGGATAGGCAACTGCATCGATTGGTAGATGATACAATAGAAATGTAACCGCAAAAATTATGCAGAATAAGACAAATGCAAGTATGCCTTTTCTGCGTTGTTTTAAGTATAGTCCAAATACGTTCATATCTATATTTCCTCTTTTATAAATAATTGTCCTTTAAATGCCAATATTGATTGACACTCCGAATTTTCCTTAATTTCACAATTTGTGAACTTTCAAATATATTTTATCTTCTCTTAATCTTGATACATCATTACTGTGAACATTATATCAAACTGTATTTCAAATACTCCAAGCTACTCAATAATATATCCCACACCAAATTTCGTTGCAATAAAACTCTCCAGCCCTGATGCTTCTAATTTCTTTCTAAGTCGATTGATATTAACTGTCAAAGTATTTTCATCTACAAACGAATCCGTCTCCCATAGTCGTTCCATCAGTTTTTCACGACTTACAACCTTACATTTGTTTTCCATTAGACAAAGAAGGATTCGGTATTCATTCTTTGTAAGTGGAATTTTTTCTTCAGCAAATGTCAGTGAATTATCTCCTGTGTTCAAAAATGCACCTCTATGTTCGAGTATAGGTACACTCGCAGCAAAATCATACGTACGACGAAGCATCGCTTGAACTTTTGCCATTAATACACTTTGGTCAAACGGTTTTGCAATAAAGTCATCCGCCCCCATATTCATTGCCATTACGATATTCATACTGTCAGAAGCAGATGATATGAAGATAATTGGCACTTTGGATATCTTACGAATCTCACTACACCAGTGATAGCCATTGAAGAAAGGTAACGATATATCAAGTAGTATCAAATGTGGTTGGAAATTCGCGAACTCTTCCGTTACGTTTCTAAAGTTTTGTACACAAAGAACTTCCAAATCCCACATCTGAGCCTGCTCTTTTATCGCCTCTGCAATTCCACGGTCATCTTCTACAATCATCATCTTATACATCGTTCCACCTCTAGTCGTTTTTCATGCATATAATTATAGCATGTTTTGGTATAAGAATCTATTCTACATTATTAGCCCAAGCCTTACAACACAGGTTACTGTGCACGACTTTAGATTCAACAATACTTATTTATTGTTCTCTTCTACCTTCATAGTTGTAGATTCTAGTTCATTCACATTACATATAGTTCGAATATTCTTTTTGTTCGCCTTTTTCTTGGCTTTATCTTTTTTATTATTCATAATTACTTTGAATATTCCACCTGCCAACGAGAAAACCAACATATTTATAACAAATATATCAACATATTTCATTACTTCTTTTTCTCCTCTCATCTACTGCTATTAATTATTCATTTTACTATATTCTACATTTCCATGTATATAGTTCAATATTACTACACAAAAAAACAAAGGACAGAGATGTATTTCATTCTCTGCCCTTTGCCTATATGAAACTAAGAAGTATTCTCTTCTAAGCTTTTCTATATCTAATTTGCTTTAGCAAATTTTTTACTTTGGCTAATTTTTTACTTTCGTAAATTATTTACCGTAGTAAACTTTTAAATACATTTCTTTCATTTCTGACATTAATGGATATCTTGGGTTAGCACCTGTACATTGATCGTCAAATGCTTGTTCAACCATCTTGTCTAATGTTTCTAAGAAGTATTTTTCATCTACGCCATATTCAGCGATTGTTTTCTTAATACCAACTTTAGCTTTTAATTCTTCAATAGCTTTCAATAAGCTTTCGAATTTTTCTTGATCGTTTTTACCTTGCATTCCTAAGAAGTTAGCGATTTCAACATATCTTTCCATACAATGTGGATATTGATATTGCGAGAATGTTCCCATCTTAGTTGGAACGCTTACAGAGTTGAATTTCATTACTTCAGTAATAAGTAATGCGTTAGCAACACCGTGTGGTAAGTGGTGGAATGCACCTAATTTATGAGCCATTGAGTGACAGATTCCAAGGAAAGCATTTGCGAATGCCATACCAGCCATAGTTGAAGCGTCTGCCATTTTTTCTCTTGCTACTACATCTTCTTTACCATTTTCATATGCACTTGGTAAGTAAGCGAAGATATTCTTCATTGATTTAAGTGCAAGACCATCTGTGTAATCTGTAGCCATGATTGAAGCATAAGCTTCTAATGCATGAGTAAGAGCATCGATACCAGAAGCACTAGTTAATCCTTTTGGTTGATCCATCATCATGTCAGCATCGATGATTGACATGTTTGGAAGTAATTCATAATCTGCTAATGGATATTTAACTCCAGTTTTTTCGTCAGTGATAACTGCGAAAGGTGTAACTTCTGAACCAGTACCTGAAGATGTTGGAACAGCGATAAAGTATGCTTTTTCACCCATCTTAGGGAATGAGTAAACACGTTTTCTAATATCCATGAAACGCATTGCCATATCTAAGAAGTCTGCTTCTGGATGTTCGTACATAACCCACATAATCTTACCAGCATCCATTGCTGAACCACCACCGATAGCGATGATACAATCTGGTTCGAAAGCTCTCATAGCTTTTGCACCTTCTTTAGCGCATTCTAATGTTGGGTCTGGTGCTACTTCGTAGAATGTAGTATGTTGTACACCCATTGCGTCTAATTGATCTGTTACACATTTAGTGTATCCGTTTTTATATAAGAAAGAGTCTGTTACGATAAATACTTTTTTCTTTCCTAATACGTTCTTAATTTCATCAAGCGCTACAGGAAGACAACCTTTCTTGAAGTATACTTTTTCAGGTGCTCTAAACCAAAGCATGTTTTCTCTCCTCTCAGCTACTGTCTTGATGTTGATTAAGTGTTTAACTCCAACGTTTTCTGATACAGAGTTTCCACCCCATGATCCACAACCAAGAGTTAATGATGGAGCTAATTTGAAGTTGTATAAATCACCGATACCACCGTGTGAAGAAGGAGTCTTTACAAGGATTCTACAAGTTTTCATAGCTGCTGCAAATTGATTGATTTTTTCTTTTCCAGTTCCTACGTTTACATATAATGAAGATGTATGTCCATATCCACCATCTGCTACAAGTACTTCTGCTTTTGCTACTGCTTCATCAAATGATTTTGCTTTGTACATAGCTAATACTGGAGATAATTTTTCATGTGCCATTTCTTCTTCGATTTCTACAGATTCAACTTCTGAGATAAGAATCTTAGTTGCTTCTGGAACATCAAATCCTGCTAATTTAGCAATTGTAACTGGTTTTTGACCAACAATCTTAGCATTAAGAGCACCATTGATGATGATTGTTTTTCTAAGTTTTTCTGTTTCTTCAGCAGATGTGAAGTAACATCCTCTGTCAGCAAATTCTTTTCTAACTGCTGCATAGATTTTATCGTTAACGATAACTGATTGTTCTGATGCACAGATCATACCATTATCGAAAGTTTTTGAATGAATAATTGAGTTAACTGCTAATTTAACATCACAAGTTTCGTCCATGATTACTGGAGTGTTACCTGCACCAACACCAAGAGCTGGTTTTCCAGATGAGTAAGCAGCCTTAACCATACCAGGACCACCTGTAGCTAAGATGATATCTGCGCTCTTCATAACTTCGTTAGTTAACTCTAATGAAGGAACATCAATCCAACCGATAAGTCCAGCTGGTGCACCTGCTTCTACTGCTGCATCAAGAACAACTTTTGCTGCTGCAATTGTAGAGTTCTTTGCACGTGGATGTGGGCTGATGATGATTGCATTTCTAGTTTTTAAAGCGATTAATGTTTTAAAGATTGCTGTAGAAGTTGGGTTAGTAGTTGGGATAACTGCTGCGATTAAACCGATTGGTTCAGCAACTTTCTTGATTCCAGCACTAGTATCTTCTTCAATAATACCACAAGTTTTTGTATCTTTGTATGCATTGTAGATATACTCTGCTGCGTAGTGGTTTTTGATAACTTTATCTTCAACAATACCCATACCAGTTTCTTCAACTGCCATTTTAGCAAGAGGGATTCTTTGTTTGTTAGCAGCTATTGCAGCAGCCTTAAAAATCTTATCTACTTGTTCTTGAGTGTATGTTGCGAAAATCTTTTGAGCTTCTCTAATCTCATTCATTTTTGCAACTAATGCATCAACACTGTCAACTAAGCCAGTTGCTTGTACTGTAGCTTGTTCTTCTTTCTTTGCCATTACTATTATCCTCCTAATTTTGAAATCAGCCAACTATCAGTAGGGGCTTCCCCTCCGATACAGCTTCATGGATATAAATTACTTAAATTACTCAAAATAAAATGTTTACTTTTATTCTTTTCATTTACTAACAAAATTATTACGTTAAAATATTAACAAGTTATTGTATAACAACATTTCGTTTATCTTTTAACAATGTCTATTGTATAGTGTTGTTAATTATTTGTCAATGAACATATTTATCAAAAAAACGATGTTTTTCTTTTTTTTTTGGTCATTTTAACAAAGATAAATTATTTACGCCATTTGATTTCCATACTATGTAAATACATCTATGTCCTGCCAATGCTTTTTAGTTATATTGCACAAAAAGAGAGCAAAAATACACTAAATATGTATCGCTGCTCTCTCTTTCTATATTTTACGTCTCCATATAATTACCTTCAAACACCATTTCCGCTGGTCCACGCATTGAAATGATATTACTTGATTCCCTCCAATCAACCGTCAAAATACCTCCATCAAGTATCACATCTACTCTTCGCTCTGTGAAGCCATTCATAACACTTGCTACTACACTTGCACATGCGCCAGTTCCACAAGCCAATGTACTCCCTGTTCCTCTCTCCCATACCCTCATTCGTATTATATTGTTTGTTATTACTTCAACAAATTCCACATTTGTTTTCTCTGGAAACATTGGGTGATTTTCAATTTTTCGACCGATTTCTTCTAAGTTTACATCTCTTATATCTTCTACAAACACTACTGCATGTGGATTTCCCATAGAAACACACGTAATTCTATACTTCTCACCATCAATTTCTAACTCTTCATCTTTGACTATTTCCTTCTTCGATATAACAGGAATCCTACTTGAGCGCAACTGTGGTTGCCCCATTATTACCGTTACCATCTTAACAACGTCATCATGAACCTCTAAAAACAACTGCTTTACCCCTGCCTTTGTCTCGATTCGAATATCTGTCTTTTCCGTTAATTTCTTATCATAAACATACTTCGCCACACAGCGAATTCCATTTCCACACATCTGTGCACTCGACCCATCGGCATTATACATCTCCATCTTAAAGTCCGCTATATCGGATTGTTTAATTAATATCAAACCATCTGCACCTATCCCATAATGCCTCCTACTCATCTGTACTGCTAATTGCTCTGGATTATCAACAGTCTCCGTTATCGCATTAATGTATATATAATCGTTCCCTAGTCCATGCATCTTCGTAAATTTCATATATCTTCGACCTTTCGATTCGATTATTCTATACTTATGCTAGAATGTATATGAAGATACTGAATTTTTACTTTCAAACAGCAAAACAAGTGTGCAAGGATAACCGTTCACTCTCAAGTCTTGCACCACACTACAAGGATAAATTTCCATTGTGTTCATAGGCATCCCCTCCTTTGTGAACTAGAGGGCTATTTCGAAATTCGCATCCTTCACTTTTCTATTGAATTATACCATATATAGTTTATCATGTTTATTTTACATATCCAACCATTTATTTCCCAAATTAATTATTTTTCTATTTCAATATCTCCCTATAAACCCGTAATACATTCTTATAACATATGGCTTCAATCTCCACAGACGTAAATCCAGCCTTCTCTAAGCCTTCCACAAGCATCTGCATATAGGAAGCATCTTTAATCTCTAAATTGCCTTCTATACCATCAAAATCCGTTCCTAATCCGATACAGTCAATTCCACCAACCTTCTTCAGGTGACTTATATGAACTATCATCTTCTCAACACTTGCGTATGCCTTTCTTTCATCCTCCATTGGCACTTCATCAAGAAATGAAGGGCAGAAATTAATCCCTGTTACTCCTCCTCTTTCCGATAAACGACGAATCATATCATCAGTTAAATTTCTACAATTGTTACAACAATGCATCGCATTGGAATGACTTGCTACAAATGGTTTCTTTGTATATCGCAGTACATCATAGAACCCTGCATCCGATAGATGCGATACATCAATAATAATACCAAGCCTCTCCATTTCTTCCACAAAAGAAATTCCAAATGGCGTTAAACCATCTATTGTATTACGTGATTTCATATCTGGTGTTTTACCTTCTTCATAATGAAAATTTGGATACCCAATACCATTCTCATAATTCCATGTAAGAGTAATCATTCGAACACCCAAACGGTAAAATGTACGCAAAAACTCCAATTTCCCTTCTACTTCTGCCCCTTCTTCTATCGTCAACAAAGCTGATATCTTACCTTCTTTTTCATTTCTTATAATATCATCATACGCACGCACCATACTAATACAATCTCTATTAGCTTCCATCTCCTGATAGAAGTAATCTATATACTTAATACTATCTTCAAACATGTTCTCATGCTTCTTTAAAGACTGAAAAATCGCAAAATTCTGAAGCATATAATTCCCCTTTTTAAGCTTCTCAATATCAAGGTGCATAGAATTCTTTCGTAGATTCTCTACACTTCCTTCCTTTATTCTACGGTCATACAAACCAGTAATCGTATCGCAGTGCATATCAATCAACTTAACCAATTGCAACATCTCCTTCCAAATTCATATTTCACATTTTTACTTTCAACTTCCAAAACTTAGATACTCCAAAACAAAAACCAACCTCTCAGGAACTATTCTATTCAAAAACCTTCCCTGTACTTGTGTCTCGATAACGTAAATCTGCAAAACTTCGTTACCTTCCCCAGCTTCTTCGTTGGAGTACTAGGACTAAAAAACGATAGCGAAGCACCATAGCACTTCTTAGTGCGTACATTGACACCCCAGGAAGGCGAGGCAAGGACGCCGAGCCAGCCCAAGCTGAGGCAGGATGCCGAATCGAGGGCGATTCCGTAACCTTCCCATACCTATATGTACGCACTTAGAAGTTCTTAAGTGCATAGCGTGTTTTGTGACCTAGTACACCAACGAAGAAGCTTTGAAAACATACCAAGTTTTGCATTTTAAAATTTCCCTACACAAGTACATCAACCACTGTTTACTTCTCAAGTCCATCTTTGGTGTATCGATTACTTCCGTTCCACAAAATCCACTCTTCATATCCAGCATCGTATACACCTTTTATCTGTTCCTTTATTTCATTTGCACCATATTTTTTATGCTGTTTAATCCACGTAGCAGTAAAATCTTGTAGCCATGGTCTTACTATTGCTTGGTGCTCGCCCTCTTCTCCTACCACAAGTACCTTCTTAGAATCATCTAACGCTTTCTTAATCAGAAGATATGGCTCTAGGTCAGGATAATTAATTCCATACGCTCCATTCGCATAGTGAGAAGGATAAATCATTGGGCAGATATAATCCAGATACTTTGACATCTCAACATAACTTTGCCCGACAATCTTTGCATCTACTTCACTATTAATAATCGTTCCATAAACATCTGCTGACACATATACTCCTAATGGCTGTAATTCTTCACATGCATATTTCGTAAATTCCGTAATAACCTCTATCTTTGACTTATCTTTCGCTTCCTCTCCAAAGCTAACTTGCTTCATACCACTGTCAGTTGAGAAACGAATATAATCAAACTGTATCTCGTCAAATCCTAAATTAGCTGCTTCTTTCGAAACACTAACAAGATATTCCCAAACTTCCTTCTTATACGGATTCACCCAAGCCAAATTAGATTTGTCACGAAATATCGTTCCATCCGCATTTTTAAGGCTTAATTCTGGCTTGTTTTCTGCCAAGATAGGATCTTTAAATGCAACAACCCTAGCAATTAAGTAAATTCCCTTTTCTTTTAGTTTTGCAACTAATTCTTCGATATTCGATATATACTTAAAAGTAGCTCCAATTTCTTTCGCCAATTCATTGTCCATCTTATATGTAATTTCGCCAGAATCATTCTTAATATCAATAACCATTGTGTTTAGCTCTGTTGTATCCACCAAATCAATTAAGTTATTCATATTATTCGTTGTTCCTGCCATCTGACCCGTTACATAGATTCCTTTTACTTTACATGGTGGTACTTTCTTGACATCAGGTATCTCGTCTATATCTGTAGCTACTTGTTCTTTATCTATGTTATCTGTTTGATTCCCATCTACCGACAAACCCTCTTGACCGACTTGGTTCTCATTGGGATTCGTCTCCGAATCAACTTCCTTTTCCACATCTGTTTCCTTGTTTAAATCACCTTCTTGATTTAACTCTTTATTGGGATTATTGTTTATGTCATCACTTTCCCCTTTATTCACTGTATTTTGAATAGAGCTCACATATGCATCTGTCTTTTTCTTACTCTCTTTATATGTATCATATAGATAAACGGCACTCACTGTTAAGCATACTGTACTTATAATCAGTAAACTGCCCGCTATTAACTGCTTTACACTTGATTTTTTTTCATTACTGTTTTTCTTGCTGTTATTTTCATCCTTCATTGCCCACCCTCAATTCTAATGATATCTCTTATTCACATAAATGGTAACATTCTGAATTCTCTTCTTCAAGTCCCGATTATGTACAATTAGTATATCATATATTTTACTATATTTATATGTATTTTGAAGAAAGATATCTTCCTTTTTTAGACACCGAAAAAACAATAACAGCGCCAATCTAAACTCAAATTGGTGCTGTTATCTAATAAGCAAAATCATTCTTTATTCTTAGGAATTATTACAGTTGCAATCGTACCTTTATCAACTTCACTCTTCACAATTAAATCTCCACCACATTGTGTAGCTAAACGACGGCGAACATTATCAATACCAACATGATTTCGCCTATCGTTTAAATCTTCATTTATATCAAAACCAATCCCATCATCACTCACAGTTATTTCAATACAATCCGTTAAATCTCTTGTTTCAATTGTCACCGTTCCACCATCTTCTTTCTTCGTCACACCATGGCGAACTGCATTTTCAACTAGCGGTTGAACAGTCAATAGTGGCAATACAAAATCCGTTACTTTAATGTCATATCTAACATCAAGTCGTTCTTCAAACCTTGTTTTCTCAATTTTTAGATATACATTTAAATTATCTAATTCATGTTCAAAAGGAATGAGGCGCTTTTCCGTCAATGAATTCATATTTTCACGAAGATACATAGAAAAATCTGCAACCAAATCTTTTGCTTGTGCTGGATTCTCGCTAATCAAACATTTAATTGTCGTCAACGTATTATATAGAAAATGTGGCTGAATTTGAGACAGCATTACATCAATTCTAGCTTCGGTAAGTTCAATTTCACGCTGTTTGGAACGTATATTATTCTCAACTTGTATGCGAAGATAAATGAGCAAAATAACAATAGTTACACTTAATTCTGATGTCTGCACAACAATCGGGCTTATCTCCATAACCACTAGTGCAATTATGCCTGTTATCTCATAAAACAGGAACACTAATGTATCATTCCGTCCTACGAACTTCGCATATTTTAATATAACTATCATTCCTGCAAATATAGAAACAACATAAGGCAAAGACATCATCAAAAATGCTTCTCCTACATGGTATACGTTTGCCTCATCAATATAAAATAGTTTTCCTGATAGAATTGTTATTATTGTAAAAATAAACGCACATGCCCAACCAACTATAAAAGTATAAAGCAGCTTATTCGAGAATGAGTGTCGCTTCTTTATATATGTAAGTATAAATATATCAATTGACGCACTGCTCAAACAAGTAAATATCCACACACATGCCGAGGATATCAATATTTTTATATCAGCGTATTTTGCCATTGATCCCCTATTCGCCTGCGATATTATATCAAAAATAACAGCAAGAAGACCAAAAGTACATAGAGCAATGAATCCTTTAGAACGACTATCACTTTTTCCATCCGTAATAATTGAACAAATCAAAATCGATAGCAATACAGCCGTGCAAACGGCTTCCATTGAAATGTTTATGTATTGCGCCTGTGTCACTGAATTTCACTCCCTTAGACTACTTTATTTATCGCTATTTATTTCATGATGTACCTTAATAAAAGGACATAGATTAATTATATTCGTTTCAGTAAATGATGTCAATTTTGATAAAACTAGATAATGACGACAATAACTTTTTCTACCAAAAAAGAGAGTGTTGCATCATAGCTTAATTCTCACAAATTAACTATGATGCAACACCCTCTTATGAATAAACAATTATATTATCTACCGCAACATTGTTTATATTTTTTACCTGAACCACATGGACATGGATCATTTCTTCCAACTTTTTTCTCTTTCACAACTGTTCCAGATTTTTTAGATTCAAGATATAATTCTTTTCTTCTTTGTACAGTTAAAAGATTGTCCCATGCTGGCAATTCATATAACCAGTCAGCTTTACAACCAACCATGTTATAGTATAATTTTTCTTTATCGAATCCAAGATTAACTTCTGTATTCTCGTCCATTGTTTCAATTGGATTTGGATTGTTTAAACTTTCATCAATTCCATCTAAGAAGCCAGTCATTGTTTCGATATCTGTACCATACTTTTCTGCTAATTCTTTTACTGTTCCAGTAACAACTGTTTCAGGATCTGCTAATAATTGTTCATAGATACCTTTTTCAATATTAAAATAATTAGCCCAAAAAAGTTGACCTGCTTGTTGATTTGTATCTTGAGAGTACGCATGCTCTCTCCATTGTTCTAATAAACTCATGTTAACCCTTCCTTTTGCATTGGTGTTCATTGCTCGTTACAGTATATCATATATTATAGGAGGATTTCAACCAAAATCTGCAATTCATCTTCTATATCCACTATTATCGATTTAATTCACTTGCAGCTCTTTGTCCTGAGTGTTCTTCCATGATTCTTGTAACTTCATTAAGATTCGTTGATAATACATCTCCAGGAATGGTATTTTTAAGCGCACTTACGACATTTCCAAACTGAAGAGCTTTCTCACAACTATCATATTGAAGTAAGCCATATAATACACCTGATACATACGCATCACCACTACCAATACGGTCAACTACTTCAATATTTTCATATGGTTTTTCTTGATAATAGCAATCTTCCTTCGCATTATAAATAATCGAATTAAAGTGATGTTTCTTAGGACTGATAATTGTTCTCTCTGTTGTAGCAACAATCTCAACTCCATACTCTGTTGTATAAGATTTCATAACATCTTTCAAGTCGCCTGTTTTTTTAAACATCTTTCTTGAAGTTTCTTCCGAAGCAAACAAGATATCTACATAAGGAAGGATTGTCTCTATTGTTTCTCTCGCTTCCTCTTCTGTCCATAAGTTTGCTCTAAAGTTAACATCAAACGATATCTTCGTTCCATTTTCTTTGAATTTCTTAATAATCTCAACAACATTCTCACGTAATTCTTTTGATAATGCAAGAGAAATTCCGCTTGTATGAAATAATCTTGTTGAACTGTACACATCTTCTGAAATATCATCCACAGTCAATGAATTGATTGCAGAATATGCTCTGTCATAAACTACAGATGTCTTTCTAGGGTATGCACCGTTTTCATAATAATAGATACCAAGTCTTGAATTTTTCGACTTATCATATACTAAATAATCATCACTTACACCACAGAAACGAATATGATTACGAACAAACACACCTAAATCATTCTGAGGAACTTTAGAGATAATTCCAGTACGTAAACCAAGTGCCGCAATACCCGATACTACATTAAGTTCTGCTCCACCTGCACACTTTTGGAACGTATCGCCTCTTACAATTCTCTCATTATTAGGAGTAGATAAACGTAATAAAATTTCACCAAGTGCTAATGCTGCATATTCTTTTTTTCCCATACTTTCACCCCATAATCATAAGAATGCCCAAATACTACATAGGCTTAACATGATTCTTTCCGTAATTTTTCTTTATCTTAACAAGAAAATAGCATATTTACAATGTTCATTTCTAGCCTAAATATAGACTTTTCTGGCACAAATTATAGACTACAATTTAAATCCAAAATAATTAACTGCATTGTAATAAGAAATGTTCTCAATCATCTTACCAAGAACTTTTTCATCGTTCGGATATTCACCATTTTCAACCCAGTTACCTACTAATTCGCAAAGAATTCTTCTAAAGTATTCATGTCTTGTATAAGATAAAAAGCTTCTTGAGTCTGTAAGCATACCGATGAAATTACCTAGTAAACCTAAGTTTGCTAATGAAATCATCTGATCTGTCATACCTGTTTTATGATCATTAAACCACCATGCACTACCTTGTTGAATCTTACCTGCAACACCAGCATCTTGGAAACAGCCAAGAATTGTTCCAATTGCCGCATTATCGTTTGGATTAAGACTATAGATGATTGTTCTAGGCATTTGGTCTGTTGCATTTAATGAGTTAAGGAAATCAGCCATTTGCGCAGAAGGTGCATAGTTATTAATACAATCATATCCTGTATCTGGGCCTAATTGATTGAAACGGAATACATTGTTATCACGTTTACAACCATAGTGTAACTGCATTGCCCAATCAAGTCTATGATACTCTTTTCCAACAAATAGCATAAATGCTGTTTTGAATTTAAGTTCTTCTTCTCTTGTAACTTCGCCACCTTGCATTCTCTTTGCAAAGATTTCTTCTATCTCTTCGTCAGAAGCCGGAACATACATTACATATTCAAGTGCATGATCGGATACATTACAGCCATTCTCTGCAAAATAAGCAAGACGATTTTGTAATGCTTCTTTTAATGATGCAAATGTTGTAATCTCTACTTTACTTACCTCTGCTAATTTGTTCAAATAATCAACGAAATCCACTTTCTCGATATTCATTGCCTTATCTGGTCTCCAAGCTGGAAGTACTTGAACGTCAAATGTTTCGTCTGCTGCAATTTTTTGATGCCACTCTAATGAATCAATTGGATCATCTGTTGTACAGATTAATGTAACACCTGATTGCTTAATTAGATTACGAACACTCATAGAATCTTCCTGTAATTTTGCATTACATAGATTCCATACTTCCTCTGCTGTTTCTGAATTTAAGTAACCTGTATATCCAAAATATCTCTGTAATTCAAGATGACTCCAATGATATAGTGGATTACCGATTGCCTTCTCTAATGTTTCAGCCCATTTTTGGAACTTTTCTCTGTCTGTTGCATCACCAGTAATGTATTTTTCTTCGATACCATTTGAACGCATTTGACGCCATTTGTAGTGGTCTCCACCTAACCAAACTTGAGTAATATTCTCAAATTTACGGTCATTTGCAATCTCAGCAGGATTGATATGACAATGATAATCAAGAACCGGTACGGCTGCTGCATGTTCATGATAAAGTTTTTTTGCTGTATCTGTTGATAATAAGAAATCCTTATCCATAAATTGTTTCATACTGTATTTACCTCCTATAGGATTACGCCATCTCTAAATACCGAGATTTCTTTGTATCCTCTCTCTTCATTCTTTGTCATCTTTCCTGAAGCAACATCTAATAAATAACGGAAAAATTCATCTGTAACTGTTTCAAAGGATTTTCCTTCTAATATTTGTCCAGCATTAAAATCAATCCAATTTGTCTTTTTGTTATATAGATTACTGTTTGAAGATATCTTAACCGTTGGTACTGGAGAACCGAATGGATTTCCTCTTCCTGTTGTAAATAGTACCATTTGTACACCACTCGCAACAAGATTTGTACAAGAAACCTGATCATTTCCTGGCCCAATCAATAGGTTAAGACCACATTTTTCTACACGTTCCCCATAATTAAGAACACCAACGACAGGAGCGTGACCACCCTTTTGTGTACAACCAAGGGATTTCTCTTCCAAAGAAGAGATACCACCTTTCTTGTTACCTGGTGATGGGTTTTCATAAATTGTTTGATTGTATTTTGTAAAATAGTTTTTGAAATTATTAATTAAATCTACGGTTTCGTCAAATGTCTCACGGTCAACAGCACGTTCCATCAACAAAGTCTCTGCACCAAACATCTCTGGTACCTCTGTTAAAATCGTACTACCACCACAGCTTACAACACGGTCATTAATTCTACCGCATAATGCGTTTGCTGTAATACCAGAGAACGCATCAGAACCACCACATTTGAAGCCCATAACAAGTTTATCTGCTGATACGGTTTCACGTTTGAATGTAGAAGCATAATCAACAAGCTCTTTCATAATATCCATACCAGCTTCATATTCGTCTTCTACGTCTTGTGTCACTAAGAATTTGATACGGTCTGAGTTATACTCACCAAGAACTGGTTTGAATACATCTAAATTATTGTTTTCACAGCCAAGACTAAGTACTAAAACAGCACCTGCATTTGGATTATTGATAATTCCTTTTAGTATCTGTTGCGTTCTTTCATGGTCTTCTGTTAACTGACTGCAACCCATATTATGAGTAAAAGCGCAGATATCATCTACTTTATCACCATATAACTTCTTCGCCTGTTCTTCTATTATCTTAGCAGTTGTATTAACACAACCTACTGTTGGAACAATCCAAACCTCATTACGGATACCAACTTTTCCATCTTCTCTTACATAGCCATCAAATGTATATTCTGATTTTCCTTTGAAAGGTTCAAATGTTTGCTCTGCTTCCTTGTATTCATAGTTAAGAACACCATCAAGATTTGTCTTTAAATTATGAACATGAATATGTTCACCTTTTTTAACATCACATCTTGCATGACCAATTGGATGACCGTATTTAATAATATTTTCATTCTCTTTCATATCGTATAACGCAACTTTATGACCAAATGGAATATCATTTAATACTGTTACTTCTATACCATTAACTGTTAATGTTTCTCCTGCTGTAATTTCGGCTAAAGCAACTGCAACGCTGTCTTTATGCGAAATCATAATTAACTTATTTTCCACTAAGATGCACCCCTCTCTTATCTCACTCTGTAACTATTCCGTACTACATTCTTTAAGTTAGATTACAAAATAATTCGTTTTATATTATAATTCAAGTGCCAAAAAGTCATCTCAAACATTTACTTATAATCTTTTGACACTTGAATGTCATTCAGCAATTCCAACTACAAACTTGCTACGATTTCTTTCATCTCTTTGCTATTCATCTCTTCTAAGTATGTAGCTACAGCAGTCTCTAACCCAGCTACTTCTGTCAAATCTTTTCCGCTCCAGAATTCAGTATTAGAAAGTACAGCTTTTGCAATCTCAGCAGAACTATTGTTTGCCCATAATTTTTCGAAGAATTCAAGCACTTCTGCATCGTCTTTTACTTGGTACTCTGTGCCATCTGCTCTCTTGCCCATATAATTTCCATCAACATTTTTGATTTGATAGAATTTGATAAATGCTGCTAATGAGAATGTTAATAGCTTAGGTACTTCACCAAATTTGTCAACATAACCAAGTAAAGAAGGAAGACATCTTGCATTGAACTTCGCACAAGAATTCAAAGAGATATCAAGTAAGTTATGTTTAATATATGGATTTGCAAAACGATCACTTACTGCTTTCGCAAATTCTTCTAACTCATCTTTTGGTAACTCTAATGTAGGAATTACTTCGTTATATAGTAATCTTTCTAAGTATGATCCGAATATTTCATCCTTCATAAAATCAAGAACAATGTTATGTCCAGCAAGGTAAGCAGCTAATACTGTTGAAGTATGCCCACCGTTTAAGATACGAACTTTTCTCATCTTATATGGTTTTACATCTTCTGTCCAAAGTACATTTGCTTCTCCTTTATGAATTGGGAGAATGTCTGCCCATTCTTTCTTTCCTTCAATTACCCAAAGGTTAAACACTTCACTTGTTACAATAATATCATCACTATAGCCGTTCTTTTCTTCAAAGTATTCAATTTGATCTCTTGGATATCCTGTAACGATACGGTCTACTAATGTGTTTGTGAACTTATTCGCTTCCTCAATCCAGTTGATAAATTCTTTCTCTAAGTTCCATTCGTTTGCATATTGAAGAACAATTCTCTTTAGTTCTGTACCATTATAATCAATTAATTCTACAGGCAAGAATAAAAGACCTTTGCTCATATCTCCATTAAATGCTTTGTATCTCTCATATAAGAATTGTGTCACTTTCGCTGGGAATGAGCTTGCTGGAGTGTCTGTTAACTGATCTCCTTCTTTATACGAGATACCTGCTTCTGTTGTATTAGAAACTACTACTTCAAGGTCCGCACTTCTTGCAATTTCCATTAATGCATCAAAATCACGATATGCATTGATACATCTTGAAACACTTGTTATTACTTTGATTTTCTCTACTGCTTCACCATTTTCAATGCCACGCATTGCTAGTGTATAAATGCCATCTTGTGCATTAATCATATCTGACATCTGAGGGAAATTTCCAATTGGCTGACAAAGTACAATACTTCCTTCATAATCTCCTCTTTCATTTGCTCCATCAATCATCCAATCTGCAAATGCACGTAAGAAGTTTCCTTCTCCAAATTGTAATATTCTCTCTGGGTAGTTACCGAATTTTTTTTCAATTTTCTCATTTACTTTCATACTCACAATCACGTATCCTTTCCATATGTTGAACATGTTTTTGGCTTGTTCTGATTTTTTATTATTACAAAGTTGTCCGTTTCTCTTCTTCCAACGTTTCTTACCTTTTGCTTCTTACATTACTAACAAGCGACATTATTTTATAGAGCATTATAAATCTTCTCAAGATACTCCCTAGCAAATACTGCATTCTCTGGTGTTGTATTTTCTAATGTTGTATGAATATATGGCTTCTTTTCTTTAATAAAACGAAGAATATTTTCATAATTCATCATACCCGTTCCTGCGGCTACTGATTTCATCTTATCTTCCTCTAAGACAAAATCCTTAATATGAACTACTGCCACATCATCACCAAGAAGTTCTATTGCTTCCTTGATAATACTCTCTCGTTCCTGGTAGTTTCCTTCAAACAACAAATTAACAGGATCTAATATAATCTGTAGGTTCGGGGATTTTATCGTATCGAGAACTTGTCTTGCACGCTTTGGATTACATACAATATGCTTATATACTGGTTCAATCGCCAAGATTACCCCCATCTTTTCTGCATATTCTACAACTGGTTGTAAATTACGAATAAAAAGTTGTAACGACTCTTCGGTATGGCAAGCTGGTTCAAATGCATACGCTGTATTTGGTGCACCAGTTTCTGTGCCTACTACACCACAACCTAAATGTGCTGCAAATCGAATATTTGCCAAGTATCTCTCCATATTCTTTTCTAACTCTTCCTGATCTGGAGTTGCCAAATTCAGGTAACAGCCAAGAACTGCAACATCAATTCCTGTTCTAGCAAACATATTTTTCAGATACATTGCATATCCAGGTGTTAATGCACTATTATCAACTGTATTTTCACGAATTACTTTTGATAAGGCAAGGTGACCACATACAAATCCTTGCTTTCTGATTTCTAGCAATCGTTCCTCTAATGGCAATTGCTTTGCATCATGAAGTCTTAATCCTATCTGCATACTCTTCCTCTCTCTCTTACAATCGTTGTCAAATCACAAAACTCTTTATCATTCCCACAGATATAGCTATATGTTTTATATCTGTCAATACAGTTTCACAATTTCCATCTACTCTACACAATCAACATTCAGTAGCGTGATTGCTTCTCCATCTTGACCAGTGATTGCAACATCTTTGATAATCATCTTCTCAACATTGTTTGCATAGATTCCTAGTTTCGAACAAGGCTCAATACCATTCATCATCGCTGGTACATCTTTCTTTGGATTTTCAGCATAGGTAACTGATATATTCTTCATCTCGATACATTCTATCTTCTTCTCTGGTAAACCATAGAAGTAAGCCGCCGCAACGTGGCAATCTTTACAAGTAATATTACGAAAGGCAAGATGCTTAATAACTGGCGTTCTCTCATCTACCGGATGGTATTCTTTCGATTGTACATACTCTGTTCTTCCATCTGGGTCACAGAAATAGAATTCATTTACTACAAATGGTGTCATTACATGATCCATTCGAATATTTTCAAATACAATTTCATCAAGAACAGCATCTTTACCTCGTCCTCGTCTTGTCTTAATACGAAGCCCACGATCAGTATGGCGGAAGATACAATCCTTAACTGTTACCTTGTTTACTCCACCAGCCATTTCGCTACCAACAGTTACTGCTCCATGTCCATTCTCCATTAAACATTGGCGGATTCTTATATTTGTAGAAGGTTTCTTATACTTTTTACCCATATAGATTTTCCCTGATTTAATTGCAATACAGTCATCTCCTAATGTAAATCGAATACCAACAATGTCTACATTCTCACATGATTCAGGGTCTAATCCGTCTGTATTCGGCGAATTATGTGGATTCTCTACAACAAGATCATAAAATCCAATATCATCACTAAAGTATGGATGCAATGTCCATGCTGGGCTGTTCTTAAATGTTAACCCTTGCAGTATTACATTCTTACAATTGTTGATAAAGAATAATCTTGGACGAAATGCTCCACGCATAACCTTTTCATTGAACCACCAGTTTTCACGACTCGCATTCCCTTCAATAATTCCTTGACCATAAATAATGACATTCTCTACATTTACACCAGTAATAATGCCTGAATACATAATTAACGGATTACCTTCCCATGTTCCTAAGTTATATTCCTCTTTTTCATCAAAACTCTCAATTAGACCTGGGAATTTAGGAAAATGGTCACGCTCGGTATCTGCCGACAACATGGCATCTTTTGCAAACTCTATGCGGATATCACTTTTCAAGAAAATACTTGTTACTTTGTAAGTTCCCTTTGGAAAATACACTCTGCTGTCTTTCGGACAAGCCATAATAGCTGCTTGTATATAGATGGTATCATCTTGAATACCATCCCCTTTTGCTCCAAACTTTGTTACATCTAATGTTACAAATTCATAATCTGTACAAAACGTCGCTTCTGCTACTGTCTCACTATCAAGTTTTACCTGTACTTGATACTCGGTATCTGGCCATAAATCATAGATACTTGTAACAACTTTATTCGTACTACATCTATATTCATCATTCACAAAAATCTCATATGTTTTCTTTGTTTCATAAATGTCATTGTCGTTAATTTCAATTACAACGTTTCTAGCGGTTTTCATAAGAATCGCAAGATTCATACCCATACTCACCGTCCTCTCAACCCGATCTCTTTTATTCATCTTTATAATAACAACAGGCTGCTAAATCATTTCATTCAGCAGCCTGTTGTTTTACTATATATTTACCACCTTAAACCGGCCGGAAAAAGATCAATTTTACACTTAACCTTTTACACCACCAGCTGTAATACCATCAACAAATGTACTTTGTGCACTAAAGAATACGATAAGTGAAGGTAAAATGGATATCAAGGAAACTGCTAAAACCCTGTTCCATTGGAATCCATTATCTGCATCCATAGACATCTTAACGAAGTATGCAGCTGGATAATGAGATGCTGTTTGTACATAAAGCAATGGTCCCATAAAGTCATTTGATGACCACATAAATTGGAATAATGCACAAGATACAATCGCTGGTTTAATCATTGGAACAATTACTTTAACCAATGTTTGAATTACATTACAACCATCAATTTTTGCTGCTTCTTCAAGTTCTTTTGGTACATTACGTAAGAATTGAATTAGCATAAATACAAAGTATGTATCAATCGCAAAAAGTGTTGGTACAATAATTGGAAGGTATAATGGTGAATCTACCCAACCTAATTTGTTGAAAAGAATAAATTGTGGTACATTTAATACTACTTGAGGTAAGAAAAGTGTTCCCATTAATACAGCAAATAGGAAGTTTCTACCTTTGAATTTGAATCTACCAAAACCGTAAGCTGTAATAACTGACGATATGATAGTAAACACTACTTTAGGAATAACATATGAATATGTGTTAATTAATGATTTAAATAAGTTGATATCTCCACCATATCCTTGAACAGCCTTCTTATAACCATCAAGCGTAGGTTCTTTTGGAATCAATCCAATTCCTGAGAAGATTTCGTTGTTATTCTTAAATGTCGCACCAATCATCCATAGCAATGGATAAACCATGATAAGTCCAACAAGAATTAATACTGTGTATTTAAGAATAGTAGATATTATTCGTTTTGTTCTCAATGTCATTATCTTCTACCTCCCATCATCATCGCTATAGTATACCCAATGCTTCTGACTCCAGAATGCAACTGCTGTAAGAACCATTACGATAATAAACATTACCCATGCCATAGCACTTGCAAGACCCATCTCATGTGACTGGAATGCACTTGTGTAAACTAATAGAGATATTAATGTTGTAGAATTTCTTGGACCACCATGTGTAATGATGTAAGGTCCATTAAATTCTTGGAATGCTTGACATAATTGTGTTACTAAGTTATAGAAAATAACTGGTGTAATCATTGGTACTGTAATTTTGAAGAATTGTCTCCATTTACCTGCACCATCAATTGCAGCTGCTTCATATAAATCTGCTGGAACATTCTTTAATGCTGCAAGGAATATAACCATCGCAGAACCAAACTGCCATACACGAAGTAAACAAATAATAAAGATTGCATATTTAGGATCACTCAACCAATGTGGACCTTGAACACCAAAGAATCCTAATGCTGTGTTTACTAGACCGTCATCTCTAAATACCGCTTTCCATAATACTGCTATCGCTACAGAACCACCAAGGATAGATGGAATATAGTAAGCTGTACGGAAGAAGTTAACACCTTTGATTTTAAAGTTTAAGATATACGCAATAAATAACGCTGCTGTCAACTTTAATGGTACTGTAATGAAAGAATACTTAAACGTAACCTTTAGCGCCTTAACGATTTTAGGTGAAGTAAAAATCTCCTTATAGTTCATTAAACCTGTTTGTGAAATACCTTTGAACAAATCAAAATCAGTAAAACTGTATACCAAGGAAGAAATGAATGGATACAAACGGAAAATCAAAAATCCAATCAGCCATGGTAGTATAAAGAAAAACCCTAAATTGTTTTGAAATGTTTTCTTCATAGAAAACTTCTTTTTTGGAACAAAAACTGCTGAACCAGCTGCATTCTTTGCCATATAATTTTTCCTCCCTTTCTTTTGTATTATTTCGCCATTAGACTTTGTGCATATGCCATCATAAAAGGAGCTACGTCCTTTTGGTCATTTGCTGTTGCTTCTTCAGACAAATAATACTTGACACTTCCCAAAATCTCATCTGCACGTTTCTTATATTTTTCCTCTGAAAGTATACCGAGGCGGCAGCCTTTTAATATTGCATATGCAATCATTGAAGTACCTGATGTTTCTGTATCATTACATTCTAAATCACTTCTGTCTACAACCTGATAAAACATCTTGTCTGTTTCATCTTGATACTGTAAAATTCCTTTTACAGCCTCTTTAAATAAACTCTCTAACGTTTTATAAGCCTCAAAAATCTCAATTGACATTACATCCATTGTATCAACCAAAGACATTAGATACCAACCCATGGAACGCAACCTAAATGCCCCTTGTATTGTTTTTGATTCATCAAACGCATGATAATATAATTGCTTCTTATCATCAAATATATATTTTCTGACATTGGTAAACTGTTTTATAATGTCATTATAATTTTCCTTCTTATTAAATGTAGTTTCGTAAGCCATGTAAAATGGTAATACCATATACAAGTCATCTAACCATATTTGATTTGGATAAATCTTTTCGTGCCAGAAGTTACCACACTTTGCTCTAGGCTGACTTCTTAGCTGTTCCATTATATATTCAATTGCTTTGTAATACTTGTCTTCTTCTTTTTCTTTATGTAGGAAAAAGAAAACCTTACTAGCATTAATACTGTCTAAGCTGTATTTATCTTTCTCATAATTAATAATTGTTCCGTCTTCTCTTACAAACAAATCAACATAGTCTGTAATAAACTTCTTGTAAAACTCATCATTCGTTGCCTCATACATCTGCTGGCAACCTATAAGTATGCATCCGTCTTCATAGTTCCCATATTCTTTATCATTATGGTAACCAGAAAGATATTCTTTTATATATTGTGCTACTTTCATGACTCTCTCCTGTTCAATTTTTTCACGTAATAGAACGCATTTATCAAAGGCTCTATCGTCATGAATTAAAGGGGATATCCCAGAGGATATCCCCCCGTTTTATTCACATAACATATTATCAGAATTATTCAGAAATTCTTACGATTTAGTTACCAAGTACTGCGTTAACTCCATCTGCAAGAACTTGTGCAGCTTGAGCTGTATCATAATCACCGTAGCTTAAACCTTGGAATGCATCATAGTAAGTACCATCTGAACCTTTAAGTTTAGCATCTTCAAATGTTGGATCTAATTGGAATTGAGTCCAAGCTAAGATCTTTGCGTTTGCTTCTGCTACTGTAGCATCTAATAAGTTGTTGTTTTGGCAGTATGCTAATGCACTTGCACTTAGAGGAATACCTCTTTGTGATCCCATGATTGCAACACCTTCATCTTCATTTAATAAGAAGTTGATTAATCTTGCACATTGTTCTGGGTACTTAGTGTTTTTAGAAATTGCAAATGCTAAAGAAACTTTAGAGAATCCACCTTGGTATTCTCCCATATCTTTAAAGTAATCACCAACAACAAATTCTTGTCCTTCGTTTAAAGCACCTTTGAATTTACTTGCTGAAGAATCCCATTCAAAGATACCAGCGTAAGTTCCTTCCATCCATTTAGGGTTCTTATCTAATGATTCAGCACCATCGCCTAAGATTGTTTGGATTGATGGGGTTACATGTGAATCTTCTAATGATTGAATAAAATCAATACCTGCTTTGATTTCATCTGTTGTGTAATTTAATGTACCATTTTCTACCCAAGCTTTACCGTAAACTGATTCTAAGTAGTAAACCATAAGAATCATTCTGTCGTACTCACCAAGTACTAATGGATAGAAATCATCACCAAGAACATCTTTGAAAGTTTGTCCAGCAGCTTTTAATTCTTCTAATGAAGTAGGAACTGCAATACCAGCTTTATCAAAAGTAGTTTTGTTGAAGTAGTAAATTCTACCTGTCATTGCAACTGGAACTGCTTGAAGTGAATCTGCTACAACACATTGATCTAAAGCTGGTTGAGCAAATTTAGATAAATCTAAAGTGTCTTTTACTTCGTTTAAGTCTAAGAATGCGCTTCCATCAGAACTGAAAGAAGAAATCCAGTTCCAGTTGATTTGGTTAATGTCTGGTGCAGTTTTTGAGTAAAATGCAGTTGACATTTTATCTTCCCAACCAGTCCATGCGCCGTAATCCATCTCTACTTTAACATCTGGGTTTAATTCCATGAATTTGTTAACTGCATCAATTGTTGCAGTATGTCTTTCATCTCCACCCCACCAAGACATCTTGATTGTTACTTGTTCTGTAGTTGTAGTGTCTGCTGTTGTATCATCTTTTGCTACATCATCTTTTGCAGTATCTGTTGTTGTGTCCTCTTTAGTAGTTGTGTTGTTTTTCTTGTTTGTTGGATTTGATTTTCCACATGCTGCTAATGATAATACCATTGTACATGCTAAACAAAGTGCTACAACTTTTTTAAATTTTTTCATAAAAGCCCTCTCCTTTTTTCCTTTTCTCTTAAATTTGTTGGATTAAAGTTTTACTTTTTTACACTTTCATAAGATAAACGCTTTCTTACATGGGCGTGTAAGTTATATGTAATATATTATGTAAGTGCTTACATTTATATTACATCATTCTAGCAAAATAGTCAACACCTTTTTTATTGTTTTTTGTCACTTTTATCTATTAACCATTAATCACCCCTTTCTTTTTTGTATATATTTATTCCAAATCCATTATTTTTCCCTCTTGTAACTATTTATAATATCATTTATAATAGAATATATAACTGAAAGCGTTTACATGTAATACTATAGATATAACATTTTTATATTGTAACCATTTTCATATCTAGTATAAATAAACATTCCTTGCTATAATTAATGGCAGTAATGTTTCGAAAGAGGTATAAGCGAATGAATATATATGACATTTCTCAGAAAGCTGGTGTTTCCATTGCTACCGTATCAAGAGTTATCAATGGCAACACTAATGTAAGCGAAAAAACACGGCAAAAGGTAATGGCTGTTATAGAGCAGTATGATTACACTCCGAATGCATTCGCAAGAGGATTAGGTCTTAATACAATGCAAACAATAGGAATCCTATGCGCTGACTCTTCTGACCCCTACCTTGCCAGTGCCATTTACCATTTAGAACAAATGCTACATAAAGAACAATACGACTCCTTACTTTGCTGTACAGGTTATGAACAGGCAGATAAAGAAAAGTACCTTAACTTGTTACTATCCAAAAAGGTTGACAGCGTTATTCTTGTAGGTTCTAATTTCGTTGAAACAGATAAAGAAAATAATCAATATATAATAGAAGCAGCGAAGACAATTCCCATCATGCTTTTAAATGGTGCTATTGACGCTCCTAACATCTACAGTTCTCTCTGTGACGACTACCATGCTATATTCCAAATCACACAACAACTATTAAAAACCAATCACAAGCGTCTTCTTTATCTCTATAATTCTGATTCTTATAGTGGTAAGAAAAAATTAAAAGGTTTTTATGAAGCTCATGCTTCTATGAATATTCCAATTGATGATTCTTACGTTCAGTACTTTGCTGGTGACATTTATGAAACTCGTGATTTCTTGATTGGTTTAGCAAAAAAAGGTCTGGTGTTTGACTCTATTGTTACTTCAGATGATAAGCTAGCTGTTAGCGCAGTAAAATATGCAAAATTACAAGGAATTTCTATTCCTGATGAATTATCGATTATTGGATATAACAATTCCATCATCGCCACTTGTTGCGAACCCG
>NZ_JAVBNS010000058.1:0-6130 GCF_031551385.1 Anaerosporobacter sp. | reverse complement strand
CGAATAGGAGAACAGACATTTATTCCGTTCCGATTCCAAGGGCAGTATGAGGATGAAGAGATTGGATTATACTATAATCGGTTTCGTTATTATTCTCCAGAGGATGGGTGTTATACGCAACAGGATCCGATTGGGTTGGCTGGTGGTATTCGATTATATGGTTATGTACATGATTCAAATACATGGATTGATCCCTTTGGATTGGCTAAGGCGAATGGAGGAGAAGCTCCAAAGCATGGAGGTACTACCCATAATAAGAGAATTGATGATCTTATACAGGATTTAGTAGATGATTTTGATGTAGATGAGATTCGGAAAAATCAATGCCAAGTTGATATAGCTGGTAATACGGTAGGTAAAAACAGACCAGATGTGCAATATAATAAGAATGGCGTACATCATAATGTAGAGTTTGATACTGTTAAAAAAAGTAGTACAAAGCATCAACAAACAATTCCTGGAAATGATCCGAATGCAAAAAATATGTATGAAGTAATTGATCCTAAAACAGGTGACACGCTAGAAAAATATTCTCAACAACCTAAAAAAAATACAAATAACGATATAAATAACAATAACAAAGGAGGATGTCATTAATAATGAATATGAATGAAATACCAACAATTACATTTGCTTATTTTGAAATCTCTATTAATTGTATTCAAAATTTTTTAAATGGCTATTTGGAGAAAAGAATAAACAATCAAGAGACTTTTATTTCGCTAGAAAAAAAAGATATAAATAAGTTCCTGATAGAGTGGAAAAAAATAAAAGAATTGCAAATTTATAAAAAAGAGTATTCATCTGCTTTGTTTTACAATCCATTAATATCTGATGAAAAGACAATTATGATTAGTAATCTTGCAGATGGTTGGTATACTTTGTGTAATGTAATTGCTAATAATTTGAATTGCGCATACTATCTTTTTACGTTAAGTGATGAGAAAGATTCTGAACCAATGAATTCTTTTAGGTATAAAAATAATGGAATTAAAAGAAGTATATATGCCATGAAAGAAGGAAAATGGTATTTCTATTCGGAAGGTGAACCATTATATTTTGAAGAACAAAAGCATTATGAGAACAAAATGATTAAAAAACGTTTAACAAAACAGATTTTAATTGATTACTGCAAAGAATTAGGATTATTTATTGAAAATGAAAATTTTTGGAAAACAGAAAAAGAAAGTTTATATTTAAAAAATGTATATAATGTTAGTTGAAATTTATGTTGATTATAATAAGAAGAATTTATATACAATAAAATCGGTGTGTTACTGGAAATGGAAAATCAGTATACGAAAGTAAAGTTTGAGAGAGACCCGTTAGGAAGAGTCACGAAAGAATGGCAGGATTATAACTGGATTGCCAGTGAGTATGATGAGTTAGGAAATCGAGTGCAGGTAGCAAGTAGTTTTGGGGCAAATATTCTTACCAAGCGGAATGTGATGGGACAAGCAACACATCTGGTTGCTTACCTTGAGAAAGAAAAACCATGGGCTGCTAAGATGGAATATAATGTGCTTGGTCAAGAAACGCAACGATTGTTTTCGAATGGTATTTGTAGTAACTGGGAATATGACCTTGTTGGTAGACCGATTTTCCATGAAGTAAGTGTAAAGCAGGCAAGTGCGGGGAATATGCAACATTCTTTTGGACGTACTACAGGTCATTCAGAAACGATGCATCGCCGAAGATATGAATGGGATGTGAATTACCAGTTAAAGAAGATTACCAACGAATTAACGAAAGGAACAATACTGTTTTCTTACGATCAATTCAGCAATTTGGTATGTGCAAAAGAATCGGGATTTGAAAGTATCTTTAGAATGACGGATTCGGTTGGAAATCTGTATGAATCACAGGATAATAGTGATCGTATCTATGGAGCAGGAAGTCGTTTGGAGAAATCGGGTATTGATTTAAAAGAAGAAAGAAACACATACCAAGGTGGCTATGGAAAACTCGTCACCAAAGGCAGTGACTTTTTCTATGACGAAGAAGGAAATCTTGCTAAGAAAGTCGAACCAAATGGCAATACATGGGCGTATCTCTATTTTGGAAATGGTATGCTCAAAAAAGTATTTAAGCCAGACCAAAGTGGCGTAACCTTCAAGTATGACCCACTTGGCAGACGAATTGAGAAAACGCTGACCAAGGCAGGCAGTGAAGATTTATCTAAGATAGAAGAAAAAGCCACATCAATAGAAGAAATTCCGTGGGAAACAATCGGAGAGGTTCGAATTAGAAAACCAATCACGGATATGACTAAAGACCATGTAGTGAGGGGAAGCAATCAGTCTATCTATGCCGAGGAAACTTGTAACCCTAAGGACTTACGAGAAAAAGAAGAAAATATTGATAAGGTCATACGATTTCTTTGGGAGGGGAATACCTTACTGCATGAATGGGAAGAAAGTAAAGCAGATAAGAGTATTAAAGTGAAAGCCAAGGTAGATTATAAGGCTGATTTTATTCGGAAACTAGAGAAGAAAGAAGAGGAAAAGGCAAGACAAGAGGCAGAAAGAGGACAAAGACCTCCAGATAGCTTGATTACTTGGATTTTCCAAGATGATTTTATTCCTAGAGCAAAAATCACGAAAGATGGAAACTACAGTATCATTAGTGATTACTTAGGAACACCTGTTGAAGCCTATGACGAGGAAGGGAATAAAGTCTGGGAAAGAGAACTTGATATCTATGGGCGAGTAAAAAAGGGTCAGAAAAACACCTATGGAAGAAAAGAAGAGCGAATAGGAGAACAGACATTTATTCCGTTCCGATTCCAAGGGCAGTATGAGGATGAAGAGATTGGATTATACTATAATCGGTTTCGGTATTATTCGCCAGAGGATGGGTGTTATACGCAGCAGGATCCGATTGGGTTGACTGGTGGGAATCCTACGATTTATGGGTATGTTGGGAATACGAATATACAAATTGATTTGTTTGGATTAAAACCAACCGAAAAATGGATGAGGGATTTTATACGTGAAATATTAGGTAGTAATCTTCACGATGGAGGATCATATTTCTTTCAAACAGGAAATAATGAATGGTATATAGGGAAAGCAAATGATTTTTATAGACGTTTGAGACAACATTTAGGAACTGATAAATTGGTAAAAGACTATTTAGAAACTTTAGGTGTAGTAGTTAATCCGAATGGTACATCAGCAGATCACTTCAAACTTGAGAGTGAATTGATGGAACTATTTGATGCTGATAAGGATGTGACATTATCAAATAAAATAAATAGTCCTGGCAAAAATCAAGGTGCGTCATCAGCGCCATCAAGTAAGACTAATAGTCCTTGTTTATAGTATGGGAGGTAAAAAAGATCATGTTAACAGAAGAACAAATATATCTAAATATTTCAGAAGGAAAGATGGAAAATAGAACATATAAATATTATGAATACAATTTAAATGGGAATGAGACTTTCGACAAAAATGATATGGCTCTGTATGGGATAGATGCTTTTTCTGTGAATGGAGACGGAGAATGGCTTGATCTAAGCAGTTTGAAGGAATATTCTTGTATAAGAGCATTAAGTCTCAGTAATAGGTGGTATAAATCTGTAGATATTCTTCAAGAATTTGCTGAAATTGAGCATTTTAGAGTACGGAATTTATGTGATTCAAGCATTCCTTTTGATAGATTCCGAAAGCTATATAGCGCAGATGTGAATTATGACCATAAAACATGTCAGTTGCTTTTTGATAATCCAAGTATAGAATTCCTGCGTCTTCATAATTATAAACAAAAATCAACAAATGACTTAATGAAATTAAGAACTCTGAAACGATTGACTTTAGAGCAATGTAAAATCGAAAATCTGGATTTTTTGGAGCAGTTGACTCGATTGAAGAGCTTTAGAATCAGTTATAATAGAAGTCTTAAGTCTATTCAAGGGATAGCAAAAAACAAAAATTTAAAAGCAATTGAGATTCGAAATTGTAAAAAAATTGAGGACTGGAATGCTTTGTCTGAGGCGTCTCAGCTAGAATATATTATATTGGAGGATTGCGGAGAGATTGATTCACTGGCATTTCTTGAGAACTTTCCTAATCTTAAAGTAATTCGATTTATTGGTAATACAGAAGTTAAAGATGGAAAATTAAAATCTATAGTTGAGAAAGAAAGTTTGGAGTATGCCAAATTTCCATTGTGTAAGCACTATGATATTACGCGAGATGATTTACATAAATTCTTATTTGGCAACATCGGTCTTGAAGAAGTGATTGATTTATATCAAGTTGATGATATTGACGTTAATGTTGATATAGAAGAAATACCAGTTCAAAATTCAAAGAAGCAAACAAAAGAAGATTCCGGTGTAAGCACTTTTGGTGCAAAAGATTTTTTTGATAGTGTAAATTCTATTAAGGAGAGTATGGAGGAATATCTAGAAGAAGATGAAGAAGAGTTACCTCCAGTAGGATACACAATCAAAGAAATTCAATCTTTTGAAACTATCATAAATGAGTTTTTAATGAAAATTGAACAGAACCAAAAGTCTAAGGAGAACGTTCTCGGTATTACAAAAGAAACTATATTGGAGTTAAATCAATTAAATAATGCGTGTGATGGAGAACTAATTGAAACAGGACAAAGAGAAGAAATTGTATCATTGATTCTAGATGTTATTGAAGCAACTGGGGTAGAAGTTGATGGTGATATTACGTTAGAATGGCGTAAGTGGTAGACAGCAGATTTTTGTTGATTAGCAAAAGAATGTTTGCGATATGAAAAATTAGTAAAAAATAGAGGTATCGTAGAATGAATGTATTTAGTAGAATTAACAATATAAAATCAAAAGATGAGCTTATTGATTTTTTGAATTTTCTATCAAAAGATAGATGTAAAAAGGAAGGTGAGTGGAAAAATAATACGATAGAGGATTATTTGGCATCAATCCGTTCTTGGATTGATGATATGGAAGGTTATTATGAAAATAATAATTTGCCAATACCAAATAATGAAAATTGGAGTTTTATTGCTATGCTGTTTTATGTAGGGAAGATTTACGAATAGATATCTATTGATTCAAAAACGAAAAACACATATAAAGAAAGTGACTAGGACTTTTAATTATATGTGTTTTTTCATTAGAGATGCAAAGCGACTCCAGGTAGCGATATCCATAAAGCAAACAAAATGGCAAAAGGAGCAAAAGAAATATTAATAGAGGGGGAAATACTTAACCCAAAAAAAGGAGGTTGCCGAGGGTAAGTATGATGAAAACTAGCTTGAATAATTTTTTTGAATATGTTGCCTCAGATGAAGAATTAATGTATTTCATTCGTATAAATGCGGAGTGGAATGAGGAGTCATTTATAAAAATGGAGCAATTAAGCAGAGAAGTGATGAAGGATTATGTAAATGATGATTCCTATCACAAAAGATTTATTATCTATTTTATGAGAGAAATACCATCAATAATTGAGATGCTCTCTCATTTTAAGGTATGTCCAGAAGATTATATAAAAGATGGTTGTACACAAGAAAGTTATAGAAGCGTGATCGCAGAAAAGGTTAAGAAATTAGAAAAGCTTCGCCAAGATTTTATTGCGTCGTTATAGAAAAAATGTATCTAGAAAAGAATAAGACTTAAGAAATTGGCTGAAATTCATAGAAAGGGCATTTAAAATAATGGCAAGAATAAATTGGAGAGCTAATCAGGTGATTAGCATAGAAACAAAGCGTAAAGAAGAAAATAGAAAAGAAAATGTTTATGTCTTAGCACAAATGATTAACAAGGCACAATTATTGGTGTTTAATTTGTTTAGTACGGATAATAAATGGGAGAATATTAATTTAAAAGAAGCGCCTATTTTGTTTTGCACATATGTTACAAGACAATTTATTTCTAATAGTAATATTTTTAAGCAAAAAATAGAGCCGTTGACAGACTATCAACCACTCCCTTATGATATCGATAGTATAGGTGTAGGCTTTAGGCACATAACCTTGTGGAAAGGGACACCAGACGAGAGAGAAATATTAATAATAGGAGAAGGAGGAGGAAGATTAATAGAAGGCGATATAGGAGATTGCAAGGTGATTATTCCTAAAATTCCTTTTGATGATGATGAAACAATAGATAAATACGAGCTAACCAATGTTC
>NZ_JAVBNS010000035.1:0-4292 GCF_031551385.1 Anaerosporobacter sp. | reverse complement strand
AGCAGTTGACACGTGCATACTTTTTCCAGCATACCTGCGGTTCGGTGTTTGCGCTGATCCCGTCACTGATCAAAATGGGCGTGGATAGTTTAAGCCCCATTCAGCCGCTGGCGCGGGACATGGAAGCGGCAAAGCTGAAACAAGCCTATGGCGAACAGCTGGTGTTTTGGGGCGGAATTGATACCCAACAGTTATTGACGCAGGGCAGCGAGGAGGATGTAAAAAAGAATGTATTGAAAGTGCTGGCGGATATGAAGCACACCGGTTACGTACTGGCACCCGCCCATACCCTGCAGCAGGATGTACCGGCAAAGAACGTGATCGCTATGTACCGCTGAGCGTTTTAATATAAAAGTGATTTGCGTTGAAGTTGGAGATAATAAAGATATAAGAAATGTGTTGGAGAAGAATGGATATTCTCATTATGCGAGCACAGATGAAAATTATATATTTATACAAAATAAAGAACTTGATAAATTACAAAAAAATATAAGATAATAAGATAGAAAGTATTATGCATAATATTTACTGTCATATTTAATAACTGAATCAAAGGAGTGGGAATATGCTTTATATCCGTACAGACGCAAATCCAACAATAGCAACAGGACATGTAATGCGATGTATGTCTATCGCAAAAGAAGTCACGAAATTAGGCCGGGAAGTTACCTTTATCACTGCTGATTTACAGGCAAAAGAATTGATTGAAACAAACGGATTTTCGCTTATTTGTTTGAATTCACAGTGGGACAACCTTGAGAGTGAATTAGAAGTACTCATTGAATTAATCAAGGATAGAGAAATAGACCGAATACTGATTGATAGCTATTTTGTCACGGAAAATTATTTATTGCAGTTAAGAAAGTATACAAAGATATATTATCTTGACGATTTAGCAATGTTTCCATATCCAGTTGATGTTCTTATCAATTACAATAACTATGCTGGTAAACTTAACTATTCCACAGAAGGTAACTGTAAAGAAACAAAATATATATTAGGTTGTAAGTATGCACCGTTGCGAGAGGAATTCAGAGGAATTGTTGTGACTCCAAGAGAAAAGGTTGAATGTGTATTGTTAACAACAGGAGGTTCTGATTCCTGCCATGTAGCGAGCAAGTTCCTTACATATTTGGAACAAGAATATTTTAGAGCAAAAGAAAAAGCGTGTAGTATTGGCGAAATGGAATTCCATGTAATAGTAGGTAAGTTCAATGTGGATCAAGATACTCTTAATGAGTTGGCTTCAAAATATCCACAGATTATTCTTCATTACAATGTTACAAACATGGCAGAAATCATGCAGAGTTGTGATATTGCCATAACAGCAGGTGGTTCAACAATGTATGAATTATGTGTTTGTGGTGTGCCAATGATTACATATGCATTTGCAGACAACCAGTTGGCTGGTGTGGAAGGATTTGAGGAGCTGGGAGTAGCCAGTTATTGTGGTGATATTCGAGATGGTGAAGTGGAGTTGTGGAGAAGAATAGTTGTTGCAATTGGTGAATATTGTTCTGATAGTAGTTATAGAATTCAAATGGCAGAGAGAATGCAGGAAGTTGTTGATGGGAATGGGGCGCGGAGATTGGCAGAGGTAGTGACTGGTTTAAGAGATAATAAAATAATATAGATTAAGATGCACAAGTGTGGTTTGGAGATGCAATAGAAGAAAACGCATTTGTGCATTTTTGTATTTGTATTTGGCTAAAGTTGTAGATGATATGGTGTTACAGTGAAATAATGTGTGTAAATAACTTGAAAATGTAATAAAACATCATTTAATGTGTTTTTATGTTGACAGCGAAACGACAAAGGATTAAAATTCTAATAATAGCAAAATTTAGAATATTAAAAGTTTTATCTGAATTAATCATGACTGTTCAGGTTTTATTCTATTTACTTGGTGGAAGTAAATTATTGAGAGATAGTTGAAAAAAGAACGGGGAGGGGAACAAGGATAAAATCAGAGAACCTATCTTAAGATAATTTATGAAAGGCTATTGCTATGTCATACCAATAGAAATAAAGTGTATGATTATTGATTCTGTAAAAAATTAAAATTTTATTTTCACAAGGGAGGATTTTATAGTGTTTGAAAAAAAGAGTAAAAGGTTTTTTTGTTTTTTGCTTGTTTTAACATTGCTTTTCACATCCATGCCACCTGCTTCAATTAATGCAGCAGTACCTAGTGCTCCTGCCACTGCGTGGGCGTATAAAAATGCAATTAGTGTAAAACAAACATTAAGTAACCCACAAGAGGAACATTGGTATAAGCTTATTGTGACAGAACAAGGCTTGAGTTATAAGATTGCTTTAAGTACGCCTTCAGATGTAAGATATTCACTAACCTTATATAATAGTGAAGTTACTTCTTTGGCTACAGCGGTTGGACAAAGTGGGAAGGCGTCACTAAGCCGAAGTTTGCAGTCTGGTACATATTATATTAAAATAGCTAGTGCAGATGGTTCAATAAGTACACAGCAATATAGTTTGCAAACTACTGCATCACCTTTTAGTTACTTTGGAGGAAGCTGTCTTATGGCTCCCGGAGGGCAAAGTGTAGAAGTATCAGGTGGGAGTTTGTATATTGACGGAGAAAGAGTATCAAATTTTTCTTGGTCAGATTCATATTATTATAATAAGCGTCCTGCTTACGGTATGGACTATGAAGATTGGAGTCAATCGATATCTGAATCAGCTAGGGGAGTAATTGTTGATAATATTTATAGAGTTGGTTCTTATTCTGGATACCGAATTGGGACGGGAACAGTTTCCTCTTCGAATGCAGTAGAGATAAAGGTGAGAAATTTACATTATGATTACTATTATTATCAATCGATTGCTATGAATTCAAAGGGAGAAGTAGTAAGAGATAGTACACGTGAGACAATTAAAGAAGACTGTGAAGATGAGTTTATACGCGTGATTATTGATGTGGACACTAAAAAGGTAATTGACACGGATCTAAACTATGCGTATTGGCAATTTAATAGAAAAAATTCTTTTACTAATTATAGTTTTAATGTGCCCGTTCCATTGACAGAGGCAGATGCACCTACAGGATTTGCAGTTGATATAAAGAATGAAAAAGTAACAGGTGTATCTAACTTGATGGAATACAGCACCAATGGCACTAGTTGGACAGAGATAACGGGAGATGAGTTGAATATTAGCTCTATTATTCCAGCAGCAACTGCATCATCTGATTTAACTTTAAAAATAAGATTGAAAAAATCAGAAACTTTTCTTGCATCACAAGCAACAGAAATTGTGATTCCGCGTCGTATTGCAACTCCACTAGCAGCAAATGTTAGGTTTGAAGGAATAAGTGAAACAATTCTTCTTTCGGATACAATGGAATATCGTATGGGTACTACGGGAAATTATACAACATTGGAAGAAGGAAAAACTTATATAGACGTAACTGTAGATAATACAGCGAAAAGCTATCAGATTCGTGTCAAAGCAACAGATGAAAAATTTGCCTCTGTTCCATTAACAGTAAAAGTAGTGAAGAGAGCAGCTGCACCAGCAGTGGTATACACAGCTGCATCGGATGCGATTACAGGAGTATCCACTGCGATGGAATACAGTTTAGATGGCGGTTTAACTTGGATTTCAGCAACTGAAAAAACGATTCCAAGAAGCGTATTTGGTAATGAAACAGCGTTAGTAAAGGTTCGAGTAAAAGCAACAGCAACAGCAGCGAAATCAGAAATAAAAGATGTTACTGTTCCAGATGGTCCTACTAATGCCCCAACAGGTTTTAGTGTAGATATAAAGAATGAAAAAGTAACAGGTGTATCCAATCTGATGGAGTACAGTACCAATGGTACGAGCTGGAAAGCAATCACAGGAGATACGTTGGATATTAGTACGATTATCCCAGTAGCAACAGCAACATCGGATTTACTGTTAAAAATCAGAGTGAAGGCAACCACAACCGTTCCAGCATCTCAGATAGCAGAGGTACTTATTACACGCCGCGTTGCAACTCCATTAGCAGCAAATGTTAAGTTTGAGGGAACGAGCGAAACAATTCTGTTGTCTGATACGATGGAATACCGTTTAGGTACGACTGGAGATTATACATCAGTGGAAGAAGGAAAAACTTGCTTAGAGGTAACTGTAGATAGTGTAGCAAAAACTTATCAGATTCGTGTTAAAGCAACGGATGAAAAGTTTGCTTCTTTACCACTAACAGTAACTGTAGTGAAGAGAGCTGCCGCACCA
Source organism: Anaerosporobacter sp. (assembly GCF_031551385.1). Classification (GTDB taxonomy): domain Bacteria; phylum Bacillota; class Clostridia; order Lachnospirales; family Lachnospiraceae; genus Anaerosporobacter. The sequence continues at coordinate 56 of NZ_JAVBNS010000035.1, read as the reverse complement.
GCAGCGGTATATACAGCAGCATCGGATGCGATTACTGGTGTAACCACTGCGATGGA
>NZ_JAVBNS010000150.1:0-19023 GCF_031551385.1 Anaerosporobacter sp. | reverse complement strand
ATCAATTTTATCTTCAATCTCATCACTATAAACTAATGCAAATTCCAAGTGATGGCTATGCTTATGCGTACTACATTCCGCTTCTTCATGATGATGTTCAAGATTTCCATCATTATGTTTCTTTTGGTGATGAGCAACTGCATGCATCAAGATATCCAGACCAGTCTTCTTACGTGCTGAAACTGGAATAACTGGGATTCCAAGCATCTCCGGCAGACGATGAAGATCAATCTCCATACCTCTTTCTTTCACGATATCCATCATATTAAGTGCAAGTATTACTGGTTTGCCAAGCTCAATTAATTGTAATGTTAAGAATAGATTTCTCTCTAAACATGAGGCATCTGCTACATCGACAATTACATCTACAGAATCATCTAATATATATTCTCTTGAAAGTTTCTCTTCTAACGTATAGGAAGTCAAACTATATATTCCTGGTAAATCCACTAACTTAAACTGGTGATTATGATAGCGAAAAGCGCCCTCTTTCTTCTCAACAGTAACTCCTGGCCAGTTAGCAACTTTTAATTTAGCTCCTGTATAGGCATTGAATAATGTCGTTTTACCACAATTCGGATTACCAATAAATGCTACTTGTAATTCCTCTTTCATTATTCCGCCTCCTCCGTTAATACAATCTTAACTGCAATATCTTTCCCAACTGCAAGTCTTGTTCCTCTTGCTTTGAAGATAATTGCGCCATTTCTCTTTTTATTTAGCACTTTTATGTCTGTTCCTTGAATAAGACCTAGCGATTGTAGTCTTCTTCCTGTATTTCCATCAATCAATAATTTATCAATACAATAAATCTGATTTATTCTTCCTTCTAGTAGTGTCATACTCGACCTCCTTATTGAGAATGATTATCATTCACTTCAAGTATAGTCTATACAATATAATACGTCAAGTAAATTCTATTACCACTAACAAATGTCTCGACTCTTTTGTTCTAAATGCAAAACAAGTTGAATCTTGTCATCCATTATGCTAGTATTGTCTGTAGCGATTTTTAACTACTTACTAATGATTATTAATGCATACTAAGGAGGCTCTCTTGAATAAAAGTATATTATTTTTTGACATCGACGGAACAATTTTAAGTGAAAAAACTCATATTATTTCGGAAGATACAAAAGATGCAATTGAAACTGCCAGAAAAAACGGTCATCTTGCCTTTATCAATACAGGTAGAACGTTAGAAGAATTAGACGATCGTATCTTTTCTATTGAATTTGATGGATATATATGTGGTTGCGGCACTTATATTATGCACAAAGATGATGTTCTTTTAAGCAATCTATTAACAAAAGATTGCATGGACTCTGTTCTTCGTGACCTTAAAGAATGTCGAATTGAAGCTTGCCTAGAAGGTATCTCTACTGTTTACTATGATACTGCTACCACGATTCCTTTTATCTGTAAACAAAGAGAATCCATGAAAGCTAGAGACTTTAATCTAGGAACGTTTGAGGATGAGAATATCGATTTTACCAAATTTACAATTTGGCTTCGTGATGATAGTGATTATGACACATTTTATAATAAACAAAAGAATGCTTTCACCTTTATTGACCGTGGAAATCAATTTTACGAAATTGTACCAAAAGGATTTTCGAAAGCAACGGGAATTCAATTTCTCTTAGATTATTTTCATATTGCACTAGAAGATGCTTTTGCATTTGGTGACAGCACGAATGATTTACCTATGCTTGAGTATGTAACAAACAGCGTTGTAATGGGTAATGCCGATCCTGCTTTATACTCTTTGGCATCCTTTGTAACGAAAGATGTCGATGAGAATGGAATTCGATATGCTCTTGAACATTATGGATTAATTTAGCCCTCGTATAAGCCAACGAGTAAACTTCAAACAAAAAAGCTGTCACAGAATGATTTTCAATTACTGTATACCATGATATCCTCAACTGATATCTCCGTATATAGTAGAAAATGTTATCCTGCGACAGCTCTTTTTTGTATGTCCTTATACGTCTGTCTATAAAACGTCTTTTCGATATCCCTTTAATAATTGATCTAAAACAGATTTATATACAATTATAATTCTTGCGTCTATATAACAGAATTTATTCACAACATACTCGTATGTCTTATATAGAAAACAACTGCTCATAAGAATAATACTAACAATAGTAATCCACGGAACTAAATCTCTCGATACCAAGAAAAATGTCCCTATTAAAAAAACTGCTAGTATCGTAATATACGTCTTACTTATCTTTACTACCATAAGCATCGCTTCCGTTAATCTATCAAACATCTTCTTTAAAGACTCCATATCTCTGTCTTTCAAACTATTATATATATCATTGTATATTTCTTCGTTCTTAAGATTACGATAATCAAAATTATCTTCTAACATCTTTTTATGATAACTTCCAACATACTGGTCATACTTTGTACTACCAAACTCTTTACGGATCAGCTTTCTAAAAACATTCATGATATCTTCACCACCTAATACTTATTAGCAAAACTAAAAATATACTAAAATTCTAGCCCATTTACTCATTTTCGTCAAGTCACATTCCCCTTCTGCTTACTACTATTATATGATTTAACAAGTAAAAGTCTATTTGAATATCATACTTTATTTTTAGTATTTCCTATCTACTTGAAAATCATTTGATGTAAGTTTTGTTAATTTCACATAGCGCTTTGGATTATATTACCACGTTTGTTTTTGGTATATTAACAAATCGTTCATATTTCATACATACTATCAACATATATGTCGGCTATAATGAATTTATCGAAAGAAAGTTAGTTATTTAAAATTGTTTTTTCATAAAGCCAGATAGTTTTTCCTTCCCCTTTCTATCTGGACTCCTCTTTTTATAAATTAGTTGATAAAAGCTGGCGTATGCCAGCTTTTATTGTTGTATGTATAATTCGAAAAATACTTTTATATATAGCTCAAAAGTGTTATAATTAGTAGTATAAATTCAAAAATAAGAATGCATGTTGATGCATTTATCGGAGGTATAGAATGTCAAAACTTATCGTTATGGATCACCCTTTAATTCAACACAAAATCGGAATCATGAGAGTTAAAACAACTTCAACAAAAGAATTTCGTGATTTAGTATCTGAGGTTGCTATGTTAATCTGCTATGAAGCAACAAGAAGTCTTCCTTTAGCAGATATCGAAATCGAAACGCCTTTAGTTAAAACTACTGTTAAAGAAATCGCCGGAAAGAAACTATGTATCGTCCCTATCTTACGTGCAGGTCTTCATATGGCTGATGGTATTCTTAATCTTATTCCAAATGCCAAAGTTGGTCATATTGGTCTTTACCGTGATGAAGAGACTTTAGAACCAGTTGAATATTTCTGTAAACTTCCTTCTGATGCTGCAGAACGTGAAATCTTTGTTGTAGATCCTATGCTTGCAACAGGTGGTTCTGCAATATGTGCAATCAAGCAATTAAAAGCAAGAGGAATCACTAAGATTCACTTCCTATGCTTAATCGCTGCTCCTGAAGGCGTTAAACTTCTCCAAGAAGCACATCCAGATGTTGATATCTTCGTTGGTGCTCTTGATGAAAGATTAAACGAGAATGGCTATATCCTTCCTGGTTTAGGTGATGCTGGCGACCGTATCTACGGTACAAAATAATTTACAAAAAGTACAAGCTCCATGTTGGGACTTGTACTTTTCTATTTAAATCTCATTCTTATAAATCTTCCAATTCTATAATAAATCGTAATATAAAAATGCATTAGCCCTAATCCACCTAAGAAGCCCGTAATTAGCCTTCTTTTATTCGTGGATTCCCTTAAATGAACTGCTTGTACAGTCCAGTCAATCAACATCGTAATGCAACCTAGCAATGCTACTATGTGAGGTTTCTTATCTTCACTTCTTGGATACTTAAACGAACGTCTCTTACTGCTAACAAGGAGATATCGAATCAGAGAAAAAATATATGCACACATAACTCCTGTACACCTTGCACACACTGGAAATTGCTTTCCATGAAAAAAGAAACTTCTATCATGTCTTTGATGACATCCTGTTCTTTCTCCAATCTTCATCCATGTGAGCCATCTTTTATCAGCTTTTGACTGATTGCCTATGTGTTTATTTATGTCATTATCTATGTTTTCCTTGCTTTGATTGATTTGTATATACATCACTTACACACGGAACTTTCTACCACAATGCGGACAAATCCAAAAAGATCTTCTCTTTGTCTTTCCTTCTCCCATACCACATAAACCACACAAAAAGCCAATTGGACCTAGTAATAGGTAACCACAAACTCCAGAACACACACCATACCCCTTTTGCGTTGTTTCTGATTCCTCAATTATATGACAATTATCACTTCCACATGATGGACATCTCATATTATTTTCCCCCTTTTAACACTTTATATTTTCTCTTCACTTATTTGTTACAACATATTTTGTACTATTTTTGCTCTTCTAATCGCTGTGCCTTAGAATATACACACCCACAATAATCTTGTCGATATAGATTATATTCTTTTGATAACTCAGTAGAACGTTTATAACCATTTTTCTTCTTAAAATCAGAATATAGATAGTTAACTCCATACTCCTCTTGTAACTGACGACCTATCTCATTCAGTTTTTGCGCATCTTTTAATGGGCTAATTGACAATGTTGTTGTAAAGTAATCATAGTTACCTTCCTTTGCAAGTATCGCTGCTTCTCTAAGACGAAGCTCATAACAACGATAACAACGTTCGCCTCCCTCTGGAAGTTTCTCTAACCCCTTAGCAATAGCAAAGAATCTATTTGGTTCAAATCTTCCCTCTACGAAGGTAATCTGATACTTTACTTTCGTATTCAAAGCTTCAATTAATCGTCTCTGTTCCTCTACTCTATGAACATATTCTTCTTCTGGATAGATATTCGGATTATAATACAGTAATGTAATCTCAAAATACTCTGATAGATATTCCAAACAGTACGAACTACATGGTGCGCAACAGCTATGCAGAAACAATGTAGGTACTTTATTCTCTTTTTGCAATTGAATCAATAAACGATCCAATTCTTTCTGATAATTAATCGTATTCACTCGTAATCTCTCTTTTCTATAAAAATCTATAACTATGCATTACTACCTTCTGAACAATTAAAAAAATCTTATAAAGAAAAACCATATAAAAAATCCAAATATTGCACATACAAACAAGATTGCTGGTACAAATGTTATAATACCTGCAATCATCATAGCTAGAACATCTTTCCATTGCAAACGTTCTTTCTCATCTGCATTTTCTCTTTCTTCTCTCTTTTTTTCTCTCTCTTCCAATAGTTCTGTCTGCTCATCCAAAACTTTTGTTGCTTTTTTACTAAATAGCATATATTTTTCTCCTAATAAAATACAAAGAAGACTGTTACATAATACTTTGCAACAGTCTTCTCTATCCTGTAGCAATCTATATAAGCATTTCACAAGCGTTGCTTATAAAACTGCTTTGATAGAAAAAACGCTTTCTATCTATTACATAGATTCTACAACATTTCTCTTATGATGACAAGCGACAAAATGTCCTGGTGTCACTTCTTCAAATTCTGGTTCAACTTTTGTACAGATATCTGTACAGTACTTACAACGTGTATGAAATTTACAAGCCTTAGGTGGATTAATTGGGCTAGGGATATCACCTTCAATAAGGATTGCCTCTTTCTTATTCTCCACATCTGTAGTTGGAATAGCTGATAGTAACGCTTCTGTATATGGATGCATTGGAGCATCGAATAAATCCGCCGTTGTAGCTAATTCAACCATATTTCCAAGATACATTACACCAATACGATCGCTGATGTACTTAATAACACTTAAATCATGCGAGATAAATAAGTACGTTAAATTCTCTTTTTCTTTCAAATCAAGCAACAAATTAATAATCTGAGATTGAATGGAAACGTCAAGTGCAGATACCGCTTCATCACATACAACGAATTTTGGTTTTAACGCAAGAGAACGTGCGATACCAATACGTTGTCTTTGTCCACCTGAGAACTGGTGAGGATAACGATGAATCATATATGGAGCAAGACCACAATCTTCCATAATTTGCATAATGTAATCTTGCATCTTATCTTTATTCTTATGGAATACTTTATGAGCATTCAAACCTTCGCCAATAATCTGACCTACAGACATACGAGGATTCAAAGAGGAATACGGATCTTGGAAGATTAATTGAAGATCTTTACGAAGACGACGAGTCTCTTCTTCTGATAATCTTGCTAAATCAACCCCTTCATCAAGATATGATTCATATTTATCAAATTCTGCATTGCCTGCATATTCTTTTTTCATTGCATCAATTTCTTTTTTTGCTGCAATAAAAATCTCATTCTTTGCATTAACATCTTTTCTAGCTACATCAACTTTTGCTTGCGCTTTACTTAATGCAGTATTTTTTGCCTTACTCTCCGCTTTAACAGCATCTAATTCACTCTCTAACTTACGCAATTCTTCCTTTGCGATACATAACGCTACATTCGCCCTATATTCTTTTAGGAACACTTCTGATACTTTCTCTAAGTTCTTGCTAATATAGAAACCACCAATTACTTGAACAATATCAAGAAATGCATCATTTGCAATCTTCTTCGCTTCGTTTAACTTTGCCGTTACTGCGTATTTTTCTTCATCTGTTTTCAAATTATCATACTCTTTTTGAAGCGTATCTGCTTTCGCTTGATGCCCTTCTAACGCTTTCATCTTAGATGATAAGTTCTTTAATGTATCTTCCATGTAAAGTGGAGCAATTTCATCAAGTGGACGTCCGTAGTACATCGTACGTCCATCTGTTTGTTTGTATAATTGTAATAATGTACGTCCAAATGTAGACTTACCACAACCACTTTCTCCTACAAGACCAAATGTTTCACCTTCGTAGATATCAAGTGATATTCCATCATTTGCCCTTACATATAATTGTTCCTTTTGAAACATCGATGATTTCTTGATTGGAAAGTATTGTTTCAAATTAGAGATGCGAAGTAAAATCTTTTTGTCTTTCTTCTTATTTTCCATCTTTTCTCATCTCCTTTTCTGAGTAAAAACATCTAATTTGATGATTTTCCTCGATTTCAACTAATGCAGGCTCTTCCTCTCTACATTTATCCGTTGCATACTTACATCTAGGTGCAAATTTACAACCTTTTGGTAAATCAAGTGGATGAGGAACTGCTCCCGGAATAGCTTCCAAACGAACACCTGCTGGTGTATCTAGTCTTGGAATCGACTCCATTAGTCCTTCTGTATAAGGGTGAGAATATTTTTGTTTTGTAAAAATCTTCTTCGCAGGTGCCATCTCAACAACTTGACCACAATACATAACAGCAACATCATCTGCCATCTCATTAATAACACCTAAATCATGTGTAATGAATAGAATTGATGTTCCTTTTTCTTCCTTTAACTCATTCATAAGTTTAAGAATCTGAGCTTGTATTGTAACATCTAGTGCAGTTGTAGGTTCATCTGCAATTAATAGCTTAGGTTGACAGGCAAGTGCAATTGCAATCATAACACGCTGTCTCATACCACCAGATAATTGATGTGGGTATTGTTTTGCAACAGCTTCCGGATTCGGAATCTTAACAGATGCCAACATCTCAATTGCTTTCTTTCTTGCTTCTTTTTTTCTCATACCTTGATGAATAATAAAAGGTTCACTTATTTGTCTCTCTATTGTAAAAACAGGATTTAAGCTTGTCATAGGTTCTTGGAATATAACAGAGATATCATTACCACGAATCTTATACATCTCTTTCTTTGTACAATCTTGAATATTCTTACCATCAAAGATAATTTCTCCACTATCTACATATCCATTGCTGTCAAGTAGGCGAAGAATACTCATTGCTGATACACTCTTACCACTACCACTTTCTCCAACAACACCTAATGTTCTACCAGCATCAACAGAATAAGAAACGCCGTTTACTGCCTTAACTTTTCCTCTTTTTGTATCAAAAAACGTATGAAGGTCTTTAATTTCTAATAAAGCCATTTCTTATCCCTCCTATCTTTCATTTGCTTTTGGATCGACTGCATCACGTAGTCCATCACCGATTAAGTTAATACTAATTGTTGCTAATCCTAAGGCAATCGAAGGGAATACCCATCTCCACCAATACTGAAGAATTACCGTTGAAGACTGACAACCATTTAGCATATTCCCCCATGTTGGTCTTGGTTCACGAACACCAAATCCTAAGAAGGATAATCCAGACTCTGTTAACATGGCACTTGCAAATCCGAGTGTTGCACTAACGATAATTACCGATACTACGTTAGGAATAATATGTCTAAAGATAATACCTCTTTGTTTTACACCAACTGCACGAGCTGCTGTAACGAATTCTTTGTTACGTTCTGCAAGTACTTGTGCACGTACCAGTCTGGCATCTCCCGGCCATGATAACAGACCTAAGATAACCATGATTAAGGCAATACGCTGTGTTTCATTGATTTTATTACCGATAATTGCCGATAACGTCATTGCAAATGGTAGGAATGGAAGTGCATATACGATTTCCGCAATACGCATTAATACCATATCAATCTTACCACCAAAGTAACCTGATACACCACCTACAATAATACCGATTGTAATTGAGATAATAATCGCAATTGCACCAATTGTCATTGTCATACGACCACCATGCATAATACGAGATAATACATCACGTCCATAGTTGTCTGTACCTAATGTATAACCTTTTAGACCCCAAGTGATTGCTTTTCCCTCTTCTGTGATTGCATAGTTTTGATAATATCCCGCATATACTGCTGAAACATTCGCGTTATTCACTTTAGCTGGCACAGTTGCTTGACCAAAGTCATCATGTCCCCATGCAACAACATCACCGTTTGCTAATGTAGCTGTATAATGGTATCTTCCGCCTTGAATGGCTACAACATTTTCTAATGTTTCACCTTCATGAATTGTCTTTGTTTTATTACCCCAAACATAAACTTTACCATCTTCGGTTACGGCTGCACCTGTTTGTGCTGTTAATGCGATATCAACAACTTTTCCCATACCTTCTGGTATTCTTGAGAATGCTAATTCATTCGCTGTTAAGCCAACTACTTGACCATCTTTTGTTAAACCTAACACACCTTGTGCATTGATTGCAATCTTATCAATTTGACCTTGGTATTCACCAATTTTAAAATCAACAATACCCGTGTTTCCCCATAGATATACGTTACCGTCTTCTGTTACTACTGCGGAACATTGGTAACCAGAATAGATTCTTTTAATGTTATCTATCTTTTTAAGATTATCTGGAATTGCACATTGCTTGTTACGAGAGTTACCCCAAGCAAATAATTCGCCTTGGTCATTCATTGCTAAAACATGGTCTACACCAGCTGCTATCTGAACAACTTTACCCATGTTTTCTGGTATGTTCTTAATATCGATTACAGAAGTTATCTTTGATTTACCCCAAACAAACACTTCACCGTCATTCGATAACCCTACACTAAATGTAGAACCAACTGAAATCTCTTTGATATTTCCTTGTAGTTTCTTAGGAACTTTCATCATATCGTTTCCCGGTGCAACATTTTGTTGTGTTTGTTCTTGATACGTTAAGTCAATTTTATTCACTACTGGATAAATAAGTACACTTAGAAAAATAACTGCAAATATAATTAAAGAAGCCATCGCTACTTTATTCGCTACAAAGTTTTTAACAATCGTACGCATTGGACTTTGTAACTGCTCTTCCTCTAAGAAAGAGAGTTGTTTCTTACGATTCCCAAATAATAAGCCAATGATGCTTACATGAGTTTTCTTAGACTTTTTCGTCTTGTTTTCTTTACTCATCTCTCTCTTCCTCCTAATCTAATTTTACTCTAGGGTCAACCATACAATATGCGATATCCATGATTAGATTTCCTAGTAGAGCAATGATAACGTAAAACATCTGCATCGCTAATACAACCATGAAATCCTGTTGCATTAATCCATCAAATAATACTTTACCAATACCTGGCCATAAGAATATATTTTCTATAATAACAGAACCAGAGAATACACTCATAATCCAACCTGTAACAATCGTTACGATTGGAAGTAATGCATTACGGAATGCATGAGAGTAGATTACTACTCTTTCTTTCACACCTTTCGCTCTTGCTGTTCTGATGTAATCCATACTTAATGATTCAATCATAGCGGCTCTTACATATCTTGTAATTGAGCCTATCGATCCTAATACAATAACTAAAACCGGCAATGCCATATGCCATAATGTATCAAAGAATTTTTGCATGGCTGTTCCTGTAAAACCAACTTTATTAACACCACTTACCGGGAATATCGGAACTTTAACTGCTAATAAACAAATGAGTACCAACGATATAATAAATGTTGGCAAACTATATCCGACGACGGAAAAAACTTGAACAACATTATCAAACACACTCCGCTTCTTGACGGCACATATAATTCCTAGTGGTATCGTTATTACGAATACAACTACTACTGCCACCAGATTTAATTTCATCGTGTTCTTTAATGGTTCTGCAACTACTTCTATTACATCTTTACGATAATTTGATGAATAACCGAAATCACCTTGTAACATATTCGTAATCCATACAACATATTGTACAGGGATTGGTTTATCAAGACCTAACTTTTCTCTTGCTTGCTTGTATTGCAACTCGTACACTTCTGGTTTCATCCCCGCCTTGGAACCTTCTAGTAAAAGTCTTGCTGGGTCACCAGGAACCATCTTATAAATTCCAAACATTAAGATTGACATTATAAAGAATACAAACACCATATACACTAAACGCTTTGCAATGTATTTTGCCATCTTATCCACACCTGCTTTCTTGCTTTTTATGTTGACACTATATTTTAATGAGAGGTACCTCCTCCTATGGTCACCATAAATCGCGAGATACTTTCACACTTATTTACTATTTTACTATGTCTCTAAACCGTATACAATCCTACTTTTTGTTTTATTTCTATTATCACGGAAATAGGGCATTATTAGAATGCCCTATTTCCGCTTAAATTACTTATAATACGATAATAATTCTATAACAAATACTGCTTTTTCTCTTAGTATTCTGAAACTGACATGTAGATTAATGAATAACCAATTGCAAACGTGTCATTTCCATAATATCCTTGTACTTTAGGATTGAAGAATGTATGGTATTCATCAGAGTAAAGAGGAATGTTTGGTACTTGTGCATTGATTTCTTTCATGATACCTTCCCATTTATCAAGGAATCCTTCTTTATCAGAAGCATCTGTCTTAATAAGATCAAATCCCATGTTCATGATTTTATCATCCATCCAGAAGTTTGTATTGTAATCACCTAAGTAGTTCTTTCCAGTGTTGTAGCTTAATTCAAACTGTGGCACTGGAGTGAAACCTGTACCTAAATTGTACATATTAAATTGAGGTTCATCAATACCTTCACGGTAGTAGTTGTTAAGTAACGTTGGGAAATCAACTACAGTTGTTGTTAATTTCATACCTGCTTTTTCCATTTCACTTGGTAACATTGTTGCAAGTAATTGTGCAACGGAGTTATCAGAAGAAGCCCATTGGATTTCACAAGCCATTAATTCGCCATCTACGTTTTTGTAACGTAATGTATCTGTACCCTCTACATATGCTTCGCCTTTTTCATTTAAGTTCCAGCCATCTGCTTCAAGAACTTCTTTTGCTTTTGCAAGGTCATATGAGTATGGATTTAATTCGCTATCAATTTTATCTTTTCTTTCTTGGTACATCCATTGTCCTAAACCGTATTCAGAATGTACTAAAGAACCGAAACCACCTGTATATTGTGAACAGAATGTTGTTCTATCTAAACAGTAAATAATTGCTTGACGTACAGAAGCAAATTGTGTTGGACCAAAATCACAGTGGAATGCTAATAATCCGTAACCATTTCTTAAGTATGTTGCGTAATCAGCTTTTCCTTGATCAACTAAGTCAAGACCTGCATTGATTTTATCTCCACCAGAGATGCCGAAAAGAATATCAACATTTCCTGAAGCTAATTCATCAAGTTGAGTAGCTTCTTCTGTGTACTTCATAATTACTTTTTCAATAGAAGGTTTTTGTCCTTCGTAGTTACCCTTGAATTTATCATTGATTACAAGAACAACTTCTCTGTTTGTAGAATCATAACTTACGAATTTGTATGGACCACATGTAACTGTTGGTTTGTATCTTTCCGAAGTCATTGGTTCTTTAATAAGTTCTGATGTATAATTATCAGATAAATAACATCCGTTTCCGTCATCGTTAATCTCTACACCTGGAGCATATACTGAAAATGGAACTGGTGTAACTGCTGAAGCATATGCTTCAAAGAATGTAGGAATATGCTCTGCTTTAATTGTAACTGAGAATGTATAATCATCAATTAAATTAACACCAGCGAATACTTCTGTTTCACCAACACTATATTCATCATAACCTATAAGTGTAGTACCAGCAACATTCGAGCCATCAATTTCTGCTATTTCAGGTGATGCATAAATCATAAGGTTTCCTACATAATCTTTTGCTGTAATTGGAGAACCATCTGACCATACTAAATCTTGTTGTAACGTGAATTTGAAAGTTTTTGAACCATCATCATTCATTGTTGTTTCTGGATCAGTAACAAGTACTGTTGGGTTGTATACATATTCAGCTTCTTTACTAAGTTCTGCTGTACCATAGAAACTTGGGTATGTTCCGATTAATTCTTTAATAACCGCGTCAGCACCATTGTTTCCCCAACCTTCAATAAAGCTGCCATTGAATTCCGTAACATCACCAAGGATAATTTGTCCACCTACTACTGTATCAGTTACAGCTGTATTGGTATCATCTGTTGCAGTATCTTCTGCAGGTGTGTTATCTGTTGTTTCATTTGTTTGTGTTTCATTTGTTTTTGTTTCTTTTTTGTTATCACTTTTAGAACATCCTGCAACCATAGTAGCTGTAAGTGTTAAAGCTAGTAATAACGCTAAACCTTTTTTCTTCATAAATCTTCCTCCTTTTTTATTTACTTTTTATTAAACAACACATATATATTATATACTGTGTGAATAATTTTACTCCACATTATCAAAGTATTCTAACTTCACCGTGATAAAGTGTTACTTCTAAGAATCATCTAAGGTATAAAAGGGCATCCTGGAATACCAGAACACCCTTGTTCAATACAGTTACCAATTGTACTATGCTTCAAATTGTTTGTCAACTGTATTATTTGTTGGCTTTTTCTTACATAATTCGGCCATATTTTTTGACTTTGCATATTTATTCTGAATTTTGCAACATTTCAATCAATATATTATTCTATGTGATAATTCCTCAATTACAACTCTACTAGGCATAAATCCTTGTTATTTTGAATTCCAACTTTACATATTTATTTAACTTGTCTTTTTTTAATATATTCACTTTATCAATAAATTATACATGATTTTCCCTATTATTGCAACAAAAATATACATATTTTTTTCGTAAATATTGTATTTTTTTGATTTTTTGGATGAATATACATTCTTTCCAATGTATTTTGCATATTAATCCATTAATGTTTTATCACTTTATTCACTTAACGTGTTACTTGTGTGAATAACACTGTATTTGTATGTTATACACTTCTATGCATAACAAAGAGTTTGCAAAGCAAACTCTCGCGCCGAGCGCAGTCGCATAAGCGACACCTACTTCTCAAGCGAGTGCGCATCCATAGCGGAGCGATTTTTTAATTCATAGGACGTATTTTCCTATGAATTAAAAAATACTATCATAAAGAAAGTATTAGGGGATTCCCTTTCACTTTCCTATGATAGTATTCTCTGGTTCAATGAGTCTAACATCTCACTTAGTTCCTTTAATGCCGTTATGGAATATTCGCTATTTCCATCTATGATTTCTTTAAATGTTTTCGTATCCAATGATAAAACCACCTTATAGATATCATGCGTTCTACAAGCAAAAACATATGCTGGATCAAGTGCTATCAACTGATCCATAGCTAAATCAATACGATACATCAATGTTTTTAATAACTTAAACGCTAATTCTGTCTCTTTTTTAAGTAACTTTAGATACGTTTGCTTTTCAAATTCTAAAACAATTGTATTATCCATCGCGGTTATTATACTTGCACTTCTTTTTCTTCCATCTATAAGAGCAGATTCTCCGAATACAGCTCCTTCTGGAATCTTAGCAATATACTTTCCTGCCTGATTGCCACCTAGCTTTTTGTATATTCCAGCTTCCCCTTTTAGTAACAGATATACATACTTTCCCGTTTCATCTTCATGACATATTATTTCATCTTTTTTAAAAACACATATCTTTCCATTTTTCTTCAAGATATCTATATTCAATTTAATTCTCTCCCTTTACATAATAGATAAAACATTTACAGACACTTTTTCTATAATAGCACATTTCCTATAGAATGAAAAGCAATTTCTAGTAAATTAGTATCATATTTATTGACTTTCTTTTCAACACGTTTTATAATTATTAGTTTACCTAATTTCATCGATATATCTTTTAATCGATTCTATATACAATCTACCCAGTTCACTCTCTTTTCCATTATTATGTGTCAGATATCCTATTATTATATTCTCTTCTACCGCTAAGGGAACTGCTATAATATTCTCCCCATTCAATTTGGAACTAATAACTCCTGTCGATATCGTGTAACCATTCAAGCCAATTAGTAAATTGAATAATGTAGCACGATCACTCACATGAATATTCTTCTTTCTTGTTAATGTACTTAGTATTTCCTCTGAAAAATAAAAAGAATTATTTTCTCCCTGTTCAAACGAAAGATATGGATACTCTTTTAAATCTTCTAGCGTTACACGCTCTTTTTCTGCCAAAGGATTCTTTGAACTTATGAATACATGCGGTTTTGCAACAAACAACTCTGTAAATGTTAGATTATTTTCTTTTATTAGTTTATTCAAAACCTTAGAATTAAAGTCATTAATATATATAATTCCTATTTCACTTCGTAGATTTTTCACATCATCTATAATATCATATGTCTTTGTTTCTCTTAGAGAACACTCATATTCTTCTAATCCATATTCTTTAATTAATTCAACAAATGCGTTAACAGCAAATGCATAGTGCTGTGTTGATACACAGAAATTCTGTCTTACAGGCTTTGTATTACAATATCTATGTTCTAGCAAATCTGCTTGCTCTAAAACTTGTCTTGCATATCCTAAAAACTCTGCACCCTCAAGTGAAACTTGAATTCCCTTATTATTTCGTATGAAAATCTCTATCTTTATCTCATTCTCTAATTCTTTAATTGCATTGGATAGTCTTGGCTGTGATACATATAGACGTTTCGCTGCCTCACTTATCGATCCTAATTTTGCAACTTCAACTGCGTATTTTAATTGTTGTAGTGTCATACAGACAAATCTGCTCCTCTCTAACCTCAACTTTATCTAAAAGACTAACGTTCTAAACTTATATAAAACTATAACAAAGTTGATGCCAGAATGCAATTAAGGAAAAGTTAAGGCTGTAACAAAAAGTATTGAGAATGTGCACTCCTCTTCACTTTTTGATACAACCTCCTTATCTACATCTTATCTACTGCTTGTTGATGACTTACAGACAAAAGACTCACAGTCTGTACATTCTATCTGTTTTGGGTTTGACTCATGTGTTCCAACATTAATTTTGTTTAGTGTACAATAGCTTTCACTTTGTGCATGGTGTTCACAGCTTTCAACTGTACATCCAATACTTGAATTCTTCTCCATAATAGACCTCCGTTCTTATCGTTTTATTCTATAATAAAGTGCGGCTTCAACCAATGGCAACAGCTTCAATTTAATGTTGTTGTCCAAGCACATCACACTCTATCTATTATGATAAAAATTCGTTGATATTATGCAGAGAACTTTCCTATTTTAACTTTGATTATTTATTTTCTTATAGCACCAGAACCAATCCATGCATTGCAATCCAAGTTCAGTAGGATTTGTTTGTCGTTCGACAAGTTCCTCATAGGTTGATGCTGCTGGAACAAGGACAGGCTGTCCAGGCGTCCAGTTAGCAGGAGTTACTACCTTGTACTCATCTGTAGTTTGTAGTGCCTGCAGTAGGCGAAGGATTTCCGGAATACTTCTTCCGTTCGTTAATGGATAAATTAAGATAGCACGAATGGTTTGCGTTGGATCAATAAAGAATACATTACGAACCGTTTCTGTCGAACTTGCATTAGGAGCAATCATACCATAAAGTCTCGCAATGTCACCAGTACGATCTGCTACAACCGGGAATGGAACAGAGATTCCTGTCAGCTCTCTAATTGTATATACCCAATCAAGATGCGATGGATTACTATCAATACTGAGCCCTAGTAATGATGCTCCAAATTCTTGAAATTGTGGATAAGCTTGAGAGAATGCCACAAACTCAGTTGTACATACAGGCGTAAAATCACCAGGATGACTAAAGAATATAAGCCATTTTCCTTTGTAGTCGGACATTTTAATCGGTCCAAAAGTAGTCTGGGCAGTAAAATCAGGAGCTTTCATACCAATACTTACATGCATTTCTTCCAAAGTATACCTCCTACATAAAATAGTTATTCGCTATTATTCTATGATAAAAGAAGAAATGTGTTAATCCAAATTTAAATTCAATTAAATCAACTCATACTTTTGAAACGCCTTCCATAACCCATCATCATTCACATCCGCCGTTACATAATCTGCTATCTCTTTTAAATCCCCTTCTGCATTCCCCATCGCTATTCCCACATTGCAATATTCAAGCATCTTTTTATCACTAGCTGCATCACCAAAAGCAAATGTATCTTTATGGTTTGCTTGTAAATGTTTCAAAAGAAGCTCTACTGCACACACCTTGTCCATCCCTTTTATCGCAAACTCACCAAACTCTTGTTTTTTTCCTGTTCCCGACCAAGATGACACTTTCAATCTATCACCAAACATAGACTCCGCTTCTTCCAGTGCCTTATCTTCTAATACAAAACTGATTTTAGCCACATCGCTTCGGTAAAGTTCTCCATCCCAAATCATATGAGGAAACATTTCCTTTATCTTTTCTTCTCCCTCTTTTTGATTCCCTTCATAGAGAGTGCTCGCTGTTTTTTGAAGAAAGTATTCACTGGCATATAGTCCTTCTCGCGATTCCAGATAAAAACCAAGTTTCTTTTTGTTTAACCAATCCACGGTATCTTTTTCATCTTTCGCATTCATCGTTAAATCTTGAATTACCTCGCCATCATCTTCGATGTACATACCATTTCCACCAATCATGCCATTGATACCAATGTCCCACAGATACGGATAGATTTCTGCTTTACTTCTTCCCGTTGTAAGATATACTTTATTTCCATTCTTCACAGTTTCCCTTACTGCCTGTGCAGCCGACTCTGGTAGGTGTGTTTCATAGTCTACCAAAGTTCCATCAATATCTAAAAAAATCACTTTCATATATTTATTTTCTCCTATATTACTCCAATCTGTTTCATCGCATTATAAATTCCATCTTCATCAATTGAAGTTGTCACCAAATCTGCCATATCTTTGAGCTGCTGGTGTGCATTCCCCATAACGACTCCGATTCCTGCAAACTCTATCATCTCCGAATCATTCGGACCATCGCCGATAGCTATCGTATCTTCCCTCTTTGCGCCAATGTGGTCTAGGTAAATCTGCATTCCTGTAGCCTTATTAATGTTGGCTGCTCCAATTTCTCCTGCTCCACTATGATCTATATTCAAGCTAAAAGCTGTTACTTCAAAATCAGATTGCAAATCCGCTTTTATCTTTTCTATTGTATATGGTGCTCTATGGAAGATAATCTTTTCCTCATTCGGATAATTCCAAACATCTTCCCGAATCATAATCTCACCAAACATATACTCCATCTGTTTCTTATTAATTCCAAGTTGTTCGAATTCCTCTTCCAACGCTACTTTGCATCGTTTATTAAATACTGTTCCACAATCACATTGAACTGCATAGGCAAATTTACCTTTTTCCAGATAATCAAACAAGGGTTTTCGCTTCTCCATCTCTATGTAGTGGTGATAGATTTCCTTATCTCCACAAACTACATATGCTCCAGCACCACCCACAATTCCCTCAAATCCTAGCTCTAATAATTCATCAAAAATTTGAAATCTGCTTCGTCCTGTGCAGATTACCAATCTATGACCGTTTGCTTTTGCTAAAAGAAGTGCTTCCTTTGTAGAATCTGCGATTTTACCTTCCATATTCACAAGCGTTCCATCAATATCAAAAAATATAATCCTTTTCTCCATACTACTCCATCTCCCGTATTATCTTACGAATTGGCAAAATTGCTCCTGGGGAAACTGACAATTCATCAATGCCCATCTTTAAAAACTGCTCTGTTAATTCCGTATCCGCACCAAGTTCACCGCAAATTCCAACCCATATCCCATTAGCATGTGCATTCTTTACAACCATTTCAATTAGTTTAAGAATGGCTTCATGATGTGGTTCGTAAAAACGTTCCAATTTCGGATTTTGACGGTCAATTGCTAATGTGTATTGGGTTAAATCATTCGTTCCAATGCTAAAAAAGTCTACCTCTTTCGCCAATTGGTCACTCAAAATCGCTGCTGCTGGTGTCTCTATCATAATCCCCTGCTCCACATCCTCAAAAGGAATTCCTTCAGCAGTCAATTCATCTTTTACTTCCTGTACTATCTTCTTAATTTCTTGCACTTCCTTCAACGAGATAATCATAGGATACATAATAGATACTGTTCCATGATTACTTGCACGAAACAATGCCCGTAACTGCGTTTTGAAAATCTCAGGCTGTGTTAGACAAATTCGGATTGCTCGATATCCTAATGCTGGGTTTTCCTCTTTTTCGAGGTTAAAGTAATCCGCCTGCTTATCTGCTCCTATATCCATTGTTCTTATAATTACCTTTTTCCCTGCCATCGTTTCT
>NZ_JAVBNS010000114.1:0-8743 GCF_031551385.1 Anaerosporobacter sp. | reverse complement strand
TTGTTAAGTAATATTACTGTATGACACCTACATGATTTACGGTGCATATACTAGATGGAATAATAATATTTGGCAAGGAGAACGATATGGATAATTATGCACAGTCCTCATTGGAGTTGCATCTGTTTTTCGGAAGAATTATGAAGGAGCATTCTTTTTTCTTGGAAGTGGGATATACAAAAGCAAATCCTGAATTTATAAAAGAAGCAAGTGAATTCAAGGGGAAGTTTGAAGATTTATTGTATGATGTTATCTGCTGTAGTCAAAGAGTTGTGAGCGAGGAAATCTTCGAGTCTGGTGAAGTAGTAACAGAATTCACGTTAGAAGCGGAGAGACAGACAAGTATGTTAACTGGTAGTGCACTTGATGAAAACGTTACGATTCTTGAGGAAAAACTATGGAATAATATTGCACAGGGAAAGAGGGCTAATTGTGATTGCGATTTATCTGTGATGATAACTCGGATAAATCGAAGATGCTTAGAGTTATTAGATGGGTTAATTTCTTTCAAAGAACGTACATTAGACAATGTATTGAGCTGCAAGATGTTTACTGTAAACTATCCATTATTAATAGAGCACATTATTCGTGAAGCAAAATTATATCAGATGTATGTTAGAAAATTGGAAGAAGGAATGGTAGATACGAAGGAAGACATGAAAAATGTAGAATTGTTCTGGAACCAGATTATGATGGAACATGCATTATTTATAAGAGGATTACTAGATCCGACAGAGAATGAATTGATAATGACAGCAGATGATTTTGCACATCAATATGCACTCTTGCTGACAGAAGCAAGAAATATGACAGATAGGACAATGGAATCTGTGACGGATAAAACACTTGAGGAAACAAAAAAATATCGTGACTTCAAGAAAGCGGGAACGAAAGGAATTGAAGAATGTAATATTCGTAGCATAATTCTTCCATTACTAGCAGACCACGTATTAAGAGAAGCAAATCATTATATTCGAATATTGGAGCAAAAGTAAAGGCTGCAATAGGTCGACAAGTTCATATTACAAAGAAAAGAGGGAGCGAATTGATGTGATTTGTCCCTCTCTTTTCTTTGCATGAAGAAGATAAGTGCTATTCTGCTATCGTTAAGTCAAGATATCTTCTTTCTTAGTACGCGCAATTGTTGTATTGTCTACTTTTCGATCTTGTAACGCTTCAATGATATGAGGCTCTACTTCGAAACGATAATCCTGTCCATTTTTTACAATATATCGTTCGATAATATCATGACTTGGAACATCTTCAGGGGATTTGATTACACTGTTTTGATATTTAAAGTAGTTATCATCATCAGGTAAGCTTGAAACAGGAGTATAATCTTCAAGTTTACCAGTAAGGCGTACCGATTTGAGTATTTCTCGAACATAATCGATATTAGAACCTAGGGAAAGAAGCTTAGGAAATTCAGCATTTGGAATTACTTGTTGCCATTCTTTGCCCTCATATTTCTTTAGTAACTCAGCTGCTTTATGAAGATGAGCAACTTCTTGTTCGAATTGTTGTTCCCAGATTTTTTTAATGTATGGATCGCATTCTGTTTCAAAACAAGAGTAATATAGATAACACTCTGTATATTCATGCATTAATAGGTTTTCTAGCCAAGTACAGTTTGTATCAATTAAACCACCATATTGTGAAACATGCTGCTCTTCGATAAGACCAATTTCTTGATATAATCTACGTCCAATATCTGAAGTATAGAAACAGCTAACATTCATATAATAGTTCATAGTTTGTTGTTCGGCAGCAGTGATAATATTAACATGGAGTTTTGTTGATAGGTCAGCAGTTTTGTTATCAATAAAATATTTGATATCATCAAAAGGATAACGAGCTTCAGCGATTGTTGGACGTCCAGGCATAATCTCTGTGTATTTACCTACTAGTTTATCAGCATAGATATGATGTTCCATCTCTAGTAAGTTTGCGTAGCGATATAAGTGATCGAAGTCTTCTAACAATGCGAAATCAAGAGCCTTCTTAACAACAGGGTCATTTTCATCTTTGGCGAGTATACTTGTTAAATCAACTGCTAACTGTTCGTAGCCGATTGTAGTTTCTAGGATTGTTTCATTGATAGGTTTAAGATTGCTGATACGTTTTTGCTGTTGTTGTTCAACACGTCTCATTAAAGCAAGTTCTCTTCGGATATCATTATTATTGCAGTGACGTGAGAATTGATGAGAAAACCAAACAGCTTCAAATTCCGTACCATTCATCAAGATAATACGGGTTTTCGTATAGGGATCTGTTGCATCTTTATCATAAGATTTAGGATACAATTCTTTGAAGTCGAGAAAGGTATCTTCGACATTTTTTGGTTGCAATTCAAAAGGATTTATAGACATAAATAGTGCCTCCTAATATAGTTTTGTAGATAGTATTTGGGATTACAATAAAATTTATTCAATAAGTAAGGAAGTACATGATTTTTATGAAATCTGTTCATTACGCAGCAGCATCAGGGATGTTGACTTCATTCTTAGATCGTGCATTTTACGGTAAGGGAAGTGTCTATGCAGATAAACCAGGTGCAGCAGTAGTGAGTTGTCGTAGAGGTGGAGCAACTGCGGCATTTGACCAGATTAATAAGTACTTTACAATTGCAAATATGCCGATTGTATCGTCTCAATACTGGAATATGGTTCATGGTAATAATCCAGCAGAAGTTGTTCAAGATGAAGAGGGTATGCAAACAATGCGAACACTTGGAACAAATATGGCTTGGCTACTCAAATGTATTGAAGCAGGTAAGAAAGCAGGTATCGCAATGCCTGTAAGAGAGCAAAAGATAAGCACAAATTATATTCGATAAATGTAAAGAAGTTTTGCCTGTCTAATATTAAGTAACAATGAGATAGAAGATGAGGAATGCGAGTGAGGATAAAAACGACAGAATACGAGTATTTTAGAGAATAAAAGTCGAATTACAGGAAAAATCCACGAAACAAAATTAGTCCCAATCATTATTATGTTGAATAAGATATATTATGCAATATGAAATAAAAAGGGAGATAATTATGAATTGTGGAAATAATAATTCTGGCTATACAAGAATGAATAGAAATTGTGGAAATACGAGACCAAGTTGTGAAAGCTCAAAGCCAAGTTGTGGCGATGTAAGATCAAGTTGCGAAAACACAAAATCGAATTGTGGTTGTGGAAGAACAATGACGGAATATACAAGACCAAGTTGCAACTATGAGAGAGTAAATGAAGCGGCAGAATCAAATTGTGGTCGTATGCCGATGAATGAAGCAGTAGAGAGTATTAATGTTGAAGATTGCTCTTGTCAAGAATTCATGAGAATATTTGACTGGTATAATTGTACTACCGATAAAGCGAGCAGAGAGTTTATGGAAGCGGAAAAAGATCTTAACGATGCAATCGAATGTATTAAGATGGGTTTAGCATATAATGAAAAGGCAAAAGATATTAATACTTGCATGGATGAATTTCTAGATGCAATGAATGAAGAGAACGTTTGTGATAAGCAAGCAACATGCGGTAATGCAAGAAATGATTGTAATACTAGATGTAATTGCGATATGCGAAATACTTGTAGTTCAAATTGCAACAATAGTTGCAGTGGAAGATGTAATAATTCGTGTAATACAAATTGTGCATGTGCTTGTAACGTAATGTCTATGAATTCTTGTACACAAGGCTGCTCGAGAAGAAACGATCCATGTATGCAGATGAGAGCAGAACTTAAGGAGATGATTTGCGATATTAACAAGGTTGAGGAGGAAAGCTTAGAGCATGCTCAACAAGCAGTTGATAAGTTAATGGAAGCGCAGAAACTTCGTAAATGTGCATGTGAGTTAAAGAGTAAAGTAGCAAGAAATTGTTTTCCAAAGTGTTAGAAAAATACTTTTTGATTGTAACATCATGATATAAAAATTAAAAATGGTTAGTTTCCTAAGATAGGACTCGGACAAAATAAAGTAAATGACTTTATTTTGTTCGAGTTTTTTTTATGTAATGTGGACATACTGAATAGAGCACAGGCGAATTTTAATTAACGCCATTGTTAGAATGAATAAACCTTATAAAACTATGGAGGGAAAATTTATGGCAAATAAGTATGACGGATTAGCCAAAATTATAATCCAAAATGTAGGTGGACGGGATAACATTATAAGTCTTACACACTGCATTACGAGACTACGTTTTAAATTAAAGGACGAGTCGAAGGCAAACACAGATATATTAAAAGCAACAGAAGGTATTGTAACGGTAATGAAATCAGGTGGACAATACCAAGTAGTTATTGGAAATCATGTACCAGATGTATATGCAGTTGTATGTGAAAAGGCACATATTACAGGTAATGCGCCGATATCAGAAGACACACAAGGCGAAAAGATGGGTTTTGGTGCGAGACTTATTGATATTATCTCGGGTATCTTCCAACCAGCTCTAGGTGTATTATGTGCGGCAGG
Source organism: Anaerosporobacter sp. (assembly GCF_031551385.1). Lineage (GTDB taxonomy): Bacteria > Bacillota > Clostridia > Lachnospirales > Lachnospiraceae > Anaerosporobacter. Next base: position 4,277 of record NZ_JAVBNS010000114.1, on the reverse strand, counting down.
TATTATTAAAGGATTTTTAGCACTATGGGCATTTATTGCTTCTTCACAGGGACTAGATATAACAACAAGCGGTGCTTATATGACTTGGTATGCTGTTGGTGATGGATTCTTCTACTTCTTACCAATACTTCTAGGTTTGACAGCAGCCAGAAAATTTAAAGGCAATGAATTTGTTGGTATGGCACTTGGAGCGGCACTTTGTTATCCAGGTATGGTAAATATTACTTCGACAGCAGAAGCAATTGGTTCTATATTCACGGGATCATCGTTTGAGATGGCTTACCATAGCACATTCTTTGGTATTCCTATTATTATGCCTCAAAGTGGTTACCCATCATCGGTAGTTCCCGTTATTGCAGCAGTTGCATGTGCGGCATGGTTAGAAAAACGATTAAAGAAAGTGATACCAGATGTTGTAAAGACATTTATTGTGCCAGTATTGGTACTTGTAATTATGGTTCCTGTTACGTATATCGTAGTTGGACCAATCACTTCTTTATTATCAAGCTTAGTAGGTGTAGGATTTAACTTGATTTTAAACATTCCAGTTGTTGGTGGTTTACTTGCCGGTCTTGTGTTGGGTGCATTATGGCAAGTGCTTGTAATTTTCGGTCTGCACTGGGGACTTATTCCGTTAATTATGATGAATATTGGTACTATGGGAAGCGATATGATTATGAGTTTAGCGTTCCCAGCTTCCTTTGCACAAACTATGGTAGTTTTTGCAATTGCACTGAAAACTAGAGATGTGAAGACACGAAATGTAGCAATACCAGCGGCAATATCAGGAATCTTTGGTGTAACAGAGCCAGCGATTTACGGTGTGACATTGCCTAAGAAAAAACCATTTATTATTTCTTGTATAGCAGCCTCAATTGGTGGTGGTATAGCAGGTTTAATGGGTGTTAAGATTTATCTTATGGGTGGACTTGGAGTATTTGGATTCCCAGCATTTATTGATAATAAAACAAACAGTGTATACAGTTTGATTTGGGCATCTGTTGCAACAGTAGCAGCAATGGCAGTGGCATTTATCGTAACTTATATCACATATAGGGATGAAGACACAAGTATTTCAAGAGAGACAAAAGATATAACAGCAACTAAAGGTACAACGGGAATACCTAAAACAGTGATATCTCCAATGAAAGGAAAAGTAATTGATTTGGGAGAGGTAGAAGATGAGGCATTCTCTTCAGGTGGATTAGGACAAGGAGTTGCAATTATACCGACAGAAGGAAAAGTATATTCACCTATAGATGGTGAGATTGTAACATTTTATCCAACAGGACATGCAATTGGTTTAGTATCTACAGAAGGAATAGAAGTTCTCATTCATGTAGGAATGGATACTGTAAAAATGAATGGTGATGGATTTTTGATAAAAGCATCACAAGGAGCAAAAGTTAAGAAAGGTGATTTGCTATTGGAGTTCGATATTGCGAAAATCAAGGCAGCAGGATATTCCGTTACAACACCAATTGCTATCACAAATATTGAGAATTTCACAGATGTAATACCAGATGCTTCTGGTAATGTAAATGTAGGAGATAAGATTATTACAGTTATATAAAAGGAGAACAGAATGAATACTTTTAGAACAGATTTTTTGTGGGGAGGCGCAACAGCGGCTAACCAGTATGAAGGCGGATGGGATGTGGATGGCAAAGGTGTATCGATATCCGATATGTGTACGAATGGTTCTCATACAACACCCAAAAGAATAACACCGACATTCGAAGAAGGAACGTTATACCCAAGTCATGAAGCAACGGATTTCTATCATCATTATGAAGAGGATATTGCATTGTTTGCGGAGATGGGTTTTAAAACATTTCGTTTATCGATTGCATGGACTCGAATTTTTCCTACAGGAATGGAGGAAAGTCCGAATGAAACGGGGCTTGCATTCTACGACAAAGTATTTGATGAGTGCAAAAAATACAACATTGAGCCGCTAGTTACGATTTCTCACTATGAGATGCCATATGCATTAGTAGAAAAATGCAATGGTTGGGAAGGTAGAGAATGTATCGGATATTTTGAAAAGTATTGTAAAGTGATTTTTGAACGATATAAAGATAAAGTGAAATATTGGCTGACATTCAATGAGATTAATGCTGGAACTATGATAATGGGGGCAGCAATTTCGTTAGGAACAATTAAAGGCTACAGTGGAGCAGTAATGGGAGCACCGGATGAGCCACAGGTACGCTTTCAAGCATTGCATCATCAATTTGTTGCCAGTGCAAAAGTAGTAAAATATGCACATGAAAAATATCCTCAGTTTAAGATGGGAAATATGTGTTTGTTTGCTACGATGTATCCGTTTACATGTAATCCAGACGACATTATCGAAACACAGAAGCAGATGCGAATGGTAAACTGGCTTTGTTCGGATATTCAAGTACGTGGAGAATATCCAGCATATGCAAAACGCTTTTTTGAGGAGAAAAACATTACGATTAAGATGGAGCAAGGTGACGAGGAGCTTTTAAGAGAAGGGCTTGTAGATTTCTATACGTTTAGTTACTATATGTCAAATTGTGTATCAGCCAATCCAACAAAAGAACAGACAGAAGGTAATATGCTAGGTGGAATTAAGAATCCGTATCTAAAAGCAAGTGACTGGGGCTGGCAGATTGATCCGAAAGGACTTCGTTATACATTAAATGAAATCTATGATCGCTACCGAATCCCTCTTATGGTTGTAGAGAATGGACTTGGTGCTCATGATAAGCTAGAAGAAGACGGTAGTATTCATGATACTTACCGAATTGACTATATGCGTGAGCATATTGCACAGATGAAAGAGGCAGTAGGTGATGGCGTAGATTTAATGGGTTATACACCTTGGGGATGTATTGACCTTGTTAGTGCATCAACAGGAGAGATGGCAAAACGTTATGGATTTATCTATTTAGATAAATATGATGACGGGACAGGTAGCTTAAAGAGAATGAGGAAAGATTCTTTTGCATGGTATAAAAAAGTTATTGCCAGCAATGGTGAGGAATTATAGGAGGAAAAAGCTGTGGCAGAGTTTACGTATACAATTACAGATGAGATTGGAATCCATGCACGTCCAGCAGGAATGCTAGTGTCAAAGGCAAAAGGATATGATGCTAAAATAACACTAGAATGCAACGGGAAAAGTGCAGAGATGACGAAACTTATGGCAATCATGGCGATGGGGATAAAATGTAATGATACCGTCACAGTAACTACAGACGGAGCAGATGCAGATAAAGCAGCAACAGAATTAGAAGAGTTCTTTAAGAATAATTTGTAAAGAGGAGAAGTCGTATGGAAGCGAGAAGCGGAAAAAAAGTATATCGGGGAATTGCGATTGGCAGAATTTGTTTCTTTTCGAAAAAGGAAAATGTAGTAACAAGAAAAAAAGTTGATAATATAGAGGCAGAAATTACTCGTTATGAATCCGCGAAGGAAAAGGCCATTATGCAATTGCAGGAACTTTATCATAAAGCAGTGAAAGAGGTTGGTGAAGTGAATGCTCAAATCTTCGAAGTACACGCAATGATGCTAGAAGACGAGGATTACAATGATTCTGTTTATAATCTAATTCAGAATCAAAATCTGAATGCAGAATATGCAGTGGCTACTACTGGAGATAACTTTTCGGAGATGTTTGCAAACATGGACGATGAGTATTTTCAGGCTCGCTCCATCGACATTAAAGATATTTCAGAACGAATCATAGCGATATTGAATGGTAAAGATACGGATTCAAATGCTCTTAAAGAGCCTGTAATAATTTTAGCAGAAGATTTAGCACCAAGTGAAACCGTACAGATGGATAAAAGCAAACTATTAGCATTTGTAACGCGATATGGTTCTGTGAATTCGCATACAGCAATTCTTGCAAGAACGATGGGGATACCAGCGTTAATTGGAACAGATATTGATGAAAGTTTAAACGGTAAAATGGCAATTGTAGATGGCAATGAAGGAACGTTAATTATTGAGCCAGATGAGGAAACATTGCATAGATATGAGCTTGAGAAAGCAGCAGAAGAGAAGCAGAAGGAATTATTACTGAATCTAAAAGGGAAAGAGAATATTACAAAGAGCGGGCAAAGCATAAATCTCTACGCCAATATTGGAAATGTCGCAGATTTAGCATTGGTGCTACAAAATGACGCAGGCGGAATTGGATTATTCCGTAGCGAATTCTTGTACTTGGAAAAGAATACATTTCCAACGGAAGAGGAGCAGTTTCAAGTATATCGCCAAGTGGTAGAAACGATGGCAGGGAA
>NZ_JAVBNS010000264.1:0-41071 GCF_031551385.1 Anaerosporobacter sp. | reverse complement strand
TACTAAATCTTGAGATTGTTCTTCTCCAATCTGTTCAAACATTACAGGATAAAAACTTGTAAACCACCCAATCGTTCTATCTATATCAATGTTAATATAATCATTTTGTCGACCATGTGACTCCATCGATATAACTTGATTACTATCGTTATAAACTTTCTTCATTGCACGCAGAAGTGCTGTAATTATAATATCTTTAACTTCCATCTTATATGGAAGAATTGCTTTGCTTATTAGTAGCTTTGTTATCCCTTCGTCAAACTCTATAGGCTCTAACATTAATTTATCAGTTCTACTATAGCTATATTCTTCAATATTGTTACCTATATACTCCTCTATTCGATCCCAATAGTCGATTTCTCGCAAGACACTAATGCTATGATTCAAATCTTTCAAATTATTATTCCATTCTGCATATGAGGCACTTCGTATCGGCTTATATTCCTCTTTATCCTCGATTAACTCACCATAATATGAGTTTAAATCATCCAATAAAATCCCCCATGAAACACTATCTACAATTAAATGATGAATCGTAATATAAAGAAAGGTTTTTGTTTGAAATCTCAATAATAATGCCTTGATAAGCGGACCATTAGCTAAATCAAAACTTGCATTTAAACTCTTTGTATTCTCATAAATAATAGTTTCATAATCTACACCTTCATCTGAAAAATAAAATTCTTGCAAGCCAAATAGTCTATCCTCAGTATTATTTTTAATTTCTAAAACTTTTTCTGGAAATTTTGCTCTTAGCATATCGTGATTCTTCACTAGCTTTTCAAAACATTTACCTATAATATCACCAGTAACACCATTAGCAGCCTCCAACAAAACAGACTGATTAAAATGTTCAGGGATTGCTAATTTACTATTCCAGAATTTTTCTTGAATAAATGAATTTTCATATTTACCGCACATTTCCTTATATTCAACACTTGCACTTTCTTTTTCCCGAACTGTCGAAATAGTTTTTTCCATAGGTTGTCTTGACATTATTTCACGTAATGATATTTTATAACCTTTTTCCTTAATCTTTGAGACAACTCTGATTGCTTTAATTGAATCGCCTCCTACTTCAAAGAAATAATCTCCTAATCCTATCTTCACTCCCAATACCTCAGAAAATACGGATAGCAGTTCCTCTTCTTTCGCTGTGCGAGGAGCAATATATTCTCTTCCTATCGTAATATCTGGCATAGGTAATCTTTTCTTATCCACTTTACCATTTGTTGTTAATGGTATCTGGTCAACTGTAACAAAAAATGAAGGAACCATATAATCCGGAAGATATTTTCTCATCTTCTCCTTTATTATCTCGAAATCCTTAATTCCTCCAACTAGATAAGCACATAGATAGTCGCTTTCATTATTTTTATATATCATTGCAAAGGCCTCAGATGCATCTGCTTCCCGCCTTGCTATTTTTTCCACTTCTTCTAACTCTATTCTAAATCCTCTCAACTTAGTTTGAGTGTCTTTTCTTCCACAGTAAGTATACTTTCCATCAAAGTTTTTATATGCTAAGTCACCTGTTGCATACATTTTTTTACCGCTTTCAAACGGATTTTCCACAAATTTTTCATTTGTCATTTTCTCATTGTTATAATACCCTACTGCTAGGCCCTCTCCAGCTATATATAATTCTCCTGTAACACCATACGGCAACATATTTCTTTGTTCATCCAACACATATAATTGTGTGTTTGCGATTGGTCGTCCTATTGATACGTTCGTGACATCATTATCAACGTCAAACTTATGATAACAGCAACCTATTGTTGCCTCTGTAGGACCATATTCATTAATTATTGAAACAGAATGATTTATTTTTTCCTCTGTTTCCGTTGCAGTTTGTACTGTCAGTTCTTCACCACCTACTATGAAAGTATGGATGTTCGTATTTTCTATATCCATCTGGTTAATCATCTTCATATGAGAAGGTGTGAGTTTAAGAATTGTAACCTTATTCTCCTCAATCAAATCCATCAATGATGAAGCATAATCATCTGCATAATATATATGCATACTTAGACCATGTAATAGTGGTAAAAATACTGATGTTATTGTTAAATCAAAAGATAGAGGTGAATAAAATCCAAAGCAATCTTCAGAACCATGTATGTATTCTAATGCCGCCCAATCCAAATAATTCATTAAACTAGATTCATTTATACCTACGCCTTTAGGATTTCCAGTTGAACCAGATGTATATATAATATAAACCAATCTATTCTCATCTAACTTCTGGCAGTCGCAAACACTATTTTCTTTCTTAGATAACACTTTTATTTCTTCAAATTCTATTACTTTACAGAAAAAGTCTTCGTTTCGTTTAATGTTGGTAATTACACATTCAGCTTCACTATTTTTTAGAATGTAGTTTATTCTCTCTATTGGCAATGACGGTTCTATTGGCAAAAAAGCAGCTCCAGACTTTAATACCGCTAAAATTGTTACAATAGTATCTATGGACCTATCAAACAACATTGCAACTACAGGTCTTTCGCATTGTAGATTACGCTTAATATAGTTGGCAATTCTACTTGATATAGCATCTAGTTCAGCAAATGTCATTACCCTGTTTTTTTCCATCAATGCAAGTTTTTCCGGTATATCTCTAACATTGTCTTCAAATACATTTAGCAATGATTTCTTGAATATCTGATGTGGTTTATATTCTAACTTCTCAAATATATGAGTTTCTTCTCTCTCATCAAGTAATGCACAATCATTCATAGCCGATGTACTATTATCCAATAGATTTGAAAAATATATTTTGAATATATTATGCATATACTCTATTGTTTTTTCGCCAAACAACTCGGTACAATATTCCCACGAAATATCATAGTTATCATTTTCACCGAAAACAGAAAATGTTAAATCAAACTTTGCTTGGTTATATCCAAACTCTTTAACCTCTTCCAATGAGAAATCTTCTGTTGCAAGACGACCTCCATCACTTCCACCCTCATAGACAAACATAATGTCAAAAAGCGGATTTCTTGATGGATCACGTTGTACTTTTAAATATTCAACCAGACTATCAAATGGATAATCTTGATATTCTAATACCTGATATAAATCATCTTGTATTTTATGTGCAAACTCCATAAATGATATGCTGACATCTACGTCTTCTGAAATTACAACGGTATTCACAAACATTCCAGGCATATCAAAAGTAGCTTCATGCATTCTATTCGCCATCGGTATTCCTAATGTAATATTTTTTTGAGAAACATAGCGAGCCAAGAAGGAGAAGAATCCTGCAAGGCAAACTGCAAATTCACTCAAATTATATTGACTACACATTTTTTTTACTTTTTCATTTAAGCTACTATTCGAAAACTCATGATATGTGTTTCCCGCTGTTTTAAATTCATTAGGACGTAAATAATCTGTTTTTAAGTCAACCCTTTCCGGTTCTACTTTAAGTGCATTTTCCAAAAATTCTTTTGCATCACTCATATCCTTTTGTAGCTGCCACGCTGCATAGTCTTTGTACTGTAACTCAAGAGGTTCTAATGTCTGTCCTCCATAAAAAGAAAGCAAATCTTCCATATAGATATATACTGATGCAGCATCACAAATAATATGATGGAAATCTACAATAAGATATTCTCGCTCTATCCCTCGAACTATGCCAATTCTCATTAATGGTGCCTTACTCAATTCAAATGGTCTAAGAAATTCATTCACTATATCCTCAAGCATTTTATCCGAAGAAAAATCTTGTACCACACAATCTACCTCTTCGTGTATCACTTGGTAAAATGAATCTCCATCATCTTCAAACGTTGTCCTGAGCAATTCGTATCTATCAACTAACTTTTCAAATGCCTCCTTCATCTTATCTCTATCAATACTTCCAGTAACACTGAATATTTTAGGCGTATTATATGAAATGCCACTTTCTACTTGATTAATAATATATAATCTTTTTTGAATTGAACTCATGTAATATTTTCTACACATTTTTTTATCCTCTCACCTTTATTATTCTCTTATCCTTTGGTTTCCCATATTTTTTATATACTGGCATATTTCTTTGCTTGTCCATCAATTAATCCACATATCTCACTAACTACTTCTCTTCCTGATTGAAAAATAAAAAAATGATTTCCGTTATACATTCGATAGACTAGATCTTCACATTGTTCTTTCCAATCCGATTTTTCACTTATCTCATCTTCATCTCCGTTCAGAACCACAACTTTATCCTTTATTTTATTTCTTTTTGGTCGATATTGTGTTAGCAATTTTACGTCCTCTTTTATTGACTCAAAAATAATTTCTTTGAAGTCTTGATTCTGTAACACCTCTTTTGGTACTCCCCCCAGTTCAATATATTCCTTTTCAAATTCATCTTCTGGTAAACTATATAATTCTCCATAGTTATTTTCTAAGCTTGGAATCTGACAGCCGGAAAAGAATATACATTGTGGTGGAATCATTTCATTCGCTACTATTTTCAAATATACATCATATGCTATTTTTGATCCCATGCTATGTCCAAACAATACATATTTGTTCCCTGCGTTGCTAATTATTTTCTGCGTTCGGTGAAACATATCCTCAACCATTTGATTCCAACTATGATATTTAGGATACTCCATACGCTCTCCTCTACCATTTAAATCCATCATATGTATACGATATCGTTTACGATTAAAGTATGATAAGATCTTTTGATACGCATAACCTATGCTACCAGCATAAGGAAACATAATAACATCAATCATATATTTACCCTCCTCTTTTTATTTTTTATAATAGCATTCATCTTTAATCTTTTTTTCTCTACGTCATAATCGTAAAATTCCATGTAAAATTTATTCCGTATTATCCTTTTAATCCCATTAAAATATCATAAAAAGGGGCTGTCGCTTTAAAGATTAAAAAATCTTGAAGCGATAGCTTCTCTTTTGGTACTTTCTTATTGAAATTCTTTTGTTTAATTTGCACTATGGAAAATAAGACGAACTTTAACAGACGTTTTCATTTGAATGAAACCTTTTTTGAAAAATTATAATTTATGCTATTTTAACTTTGAATAGATGATGACCTGTTTTGCCAGCTTGTATTTTATTATGAAGTTTATTTATGTTACGAGCCATTGCCATCAGTGTGCTTTCAGCCAATACATTGGATGAGCCCCTGCTTAAATATCTTCTTTTCTTTTTTGATTAAATTTTTTAGCAACCTGCAAAATCTTAGTTCTATCTCTAAGGGAAACCTTACAATTATTACCTTTTATACGCGTGGCTTTGTGAGCGCAACCAGTACAGTCTTCACATTAATATATTATTTTCCTAAACCCACATAGCCTTATTTTACTATCTGTTTTCCATCCTATAGACTTCTTAGTATAACTATTTCAAGGAGGTTGAACTACATGAATACAGAAGAAAGAAGGTTTTGATGCACTGATGCCGCAAAGAAGATGTGATACTGGTGTCTCACGAAAACTTGATAGTGACATGATAGCACAAATCAAGTATCTGAAACTGGAATATCCGCGACTTCCATCTACGTTGATTCACCAAAAACTGCTTGCAAATGGAACCATTAACAAATGAGAAATCTCTCTTTCCACAATAACAAGATATATTAATCAGCTAAATCTTGAAATGAAAAATACCTCGAATAAAGATATGCGACGTTATGAACGTGCACATATCAATGAAGTTTGGTTTGGTGTGGTGATAGTAGTGTTGGTCCTTACTTAAAGATAGATGGTAAAAAACAAAGAATTTACATCATTGCTCTACTTGATGATGCCTCTCGATATATTGTTGGTATTAACGCTTTTTTCAATGATAACTATGTGAATCTTATGTCAGTACTTAAGTCAGCAGTCACCAGATTTGGAAATCCTAAAATATTGAACTTTGACAATGGTGCTTCCTATAAAAACAAGCAAGTAGAGCTACTATCCGCACGAATCGGAGTTGTTCTTAATTACTGTGCACCTTATACTCCAACGAGTAAAGCAAAAATTGAGAGATGGTTTCGAACCCTTAAGGATCATTGGATGGCACAGTTGAGCTGGAACGAATACAAAAGTCTTGATGAATTACGTACCAGCTTAGCAGAATACGTAAATGAGTATAACCAAAAGGTTCATTCCTCTTTAAATGGCTTATCTCCACAGGATCGTTTCTTTCAGGAGTCTTCTATAATAAAGCGACTCACACAGGAACAAATAGAGAAGTCCTTTCTGCTCGAATGTGAAAGACGTGTATCAGCAGACTATGTCATACTAATTGATGAAATTGAATATGAAGTGGACTATCGTTATGCAAAGCAAATAATCACAATACGATATACTCCCGATTTAAATAAAATCTATGTAGTGAACAAAACCACAGAAGAACTGACCGAAATAAAGTTACTTAACAAACAAGAAAACTCATTAATAAAAAGGGAGAGAGTAAAACTTACAGGAGGGCAGAATTAATTGATTATACGAGTAGATATGGAATGGATTTTAATCCATTTATTAAGAATTCAAATGATGTAATTATTGAAACAGGCGACTCTAAAGAGATTATGTATCGATTGAACTATCTATTAGTGAATAAAGGTTTTGGAGTATTAAGAGGAGAACCCTGAAGGGGTAAAACAACCACAATTAGGAGTTGTCCTTCGCTCTTTTGTTACGCCTTTTTTATTTCTAATTCAGTATACACTATTTCTTTGGATTTGAGAAGTTTGCTAATAATAAAAAAGCTGCCACACTAATTTCCAGTGCAACAGCCCCTTCTTCATTTATTATATTTGTTGATTTACTTCTAACCCTTTCAAATCTTCTTCAAGAAGCTGTTGTGTTTTAACAAGAATCTTTATTTCTTTCTGAATTTTATTATGTGTCGCATCTACAGTCTGAATTGTCTCAGTTGCTTCTCTTATACTACTATTCTCAACAGAGATTTCTTTCGAACTCTTCGCACTTTCCGTTCTGTTTTCTAATTCGTCTCTTTTGTGTTCTCTCTCGACTTCTTTCTTCTCTTCCTCTTCCTTTTCTTCTTTAATCTTCTTCGCTTCTTCTATTGTTTCTTCTAAATCTTCATCTACAGATTCTTTCGCTTCATCAATTAGTTCACCTATAATTTCCTTGTTCGCAGCATCTAGAATTTTATCTGCTTCTTTCATCGTGTTCACCATTGGATCTGATTTTAATAATGCTTGGTGAATCGCTTCAATTGTAGCACTCTCGCCATCTCTTGCATTTACTGCCGTTTGAACTCTACTCTTCCATTCATCTTCAGCATCATTTAACTTTTTTAGTTCTACTTTATATTCATCGCTGTCTAGTCTACCTTCATATTCTTCTGCCAATTTTGCTTTGCTTTCTGTAATCTGATCTAGCCCTGCTCTTGCACCTAATATATCCTTCTCTAACTCAACAATATGATCTTGGCGTGCCGTAATATCTTGATCTATCTTCAACTGTTTTGAGAATGTATCTCCAATTTTTTTCATTGCACTCTTTCTTGCCTGTAATCTTTTTTGTACCACGGTATCTTGTGTCAATGTCAATTCAGATACTTTAACTGTTTTCCCTTGTTTATCACTCTTTTTCTGTCTTTCCTTAACAAGTTTATCAAGCCCCTTACCACCTGATGTAACACGTCCATGCATTGCATTTTTACTATTATCTCTTCCACTATTCACTTGAATATTCATTCTATCTTCCTCCCATCATAGGATGGCACACCCTTTTTTAACTTGCCATCATACTATATACGCCTATTTACCATAGTTATCGGCAGAAAGTAATCCAAAATTAACCTCTTTACACTCCAAACGATTAACAAGTGTTACTTTTCTGACAACATCTTAACTTGATTAGAGGTTCTTTACCGATTATACTGTCTGCAACTCAATTTTTATATTACAGGAGGCATTCTATATTATGTCAGAATCAATGATAACCAAACAAGCGATAGCAACAGGATTCAAACAATTAATGAACGAAAAAACCTTTGACAAAATTACTATTCTTGATATTACGAAAACATGTGACCTTAATCGTCAAACGTTTTACTATCATTTTCATGACAAATACGAATTGTTAAATTGGATTTTCTATACGGAAGTTATTCAAGTATTAACAGATGAGTTATCCTTTGATACATGGCCTGATAACCTTTATAGCATGCTCACTATCATAAAAGAAAATGATACCTTTTATCGGAATGCAATTAATCACTCTTTTCAAGAAGAATTCAGAGATTACCTTTTACATATATCAGAAACTCTCTTTTGTGGCATCATCGAACATATGAATGGTGATTATACTATATTACCCCAAGAAGACAAAAAATTTCTTGCTCGCTTTCTCTCCTACGGTGTTGTCGATAGTATTATATGGTGGATTAAAGATGGTATGATACATTCTCCACTTGAACTAAAGAAAAAGATTGTATCTATCGTGAACAAATGTAAACAATACGCAACCAACCACTCTTCTTTAGATGAAAAGCAATGACAAATCCAATTAGCAATTGCAATTTTGACTCCTAGTAATCTAGACAAAACAATCTATTTGTCGTAAATCACGACACCAGAATATATTTGTATAATTACATCTTTCTCCCTTCGCAATATACTAACTAGCGAAGGGAATTTTCCTTATATTAAGAAAGGAGTCAAGGTATTCATATGAACAAATCAAATCCAAAAAAATCATTTATACCTTATATTATTTTACTAGGCGTTATCATTATTCCACTACTCTATAGTTATTTCTATCTTGGTGCATTTTGGGATCCTTATGCCAAACTAGATCAAGTTCCTGTGGCAGTCGTTAATGAAGATACTGGTGCTACTATCAATGATATAGATAGAAATCTCGGTCAAGAAATGTGTGATACACTAAAAGAAGATTCATCTTTGAAATTTTCCTTTACAGATGCAAAAACTGCTAATGATGGTTTGAAAGCTAACGATTATTATGCAGTTATCATAATTCCTAGTAATTTTTCAGAGGACATTGCTTCTTCTAGTACAGCAAGTAAGCAAACAGCAACAATCACTTACTCCTCTAATGAGAAAAAAAATTATTTAGCTTCCCAAATTCTCAATACTGCAATTGAAAAAATCGAAAAGTCTCTACGTTCTTCTGTTGATGATGAAATCGTAAGTACATTATCAGCACAATTAACCGATGTACCAGAACAATTGCAAACACTATCTGATGGTCTATCAACTTTACAAGATGGTGCTACTAAATTATCCGATGGAACTATGAAACTTGCAGATGCTTCGAAAGACCTACACGCAGGTACTGACACTCTAGCTAATGCAACAACTACACTAAAAGAAGGTACTTCCTCATTAGTTACTGGTTCAACAAGTTTGCAAAATGGTGTTCAAGAGATTATCACAGGTGGAAAAACTTTAAATCAAGGTTTAGGTAGCTTATCAACGAATATGAAAGCATTTCATTCAGGAATAAAATCTGCTTCTGCTGGAAGTACCTCACTTGCAACAAATATGGCAACCTTAAACAAAGGTATTGATACTTTACTAGAAGGTGCTACCAAACTAGAAACTGGAGCAAATAAGCTTACTGACTTACAAGATGGTGCTACTTCACTTTCTACTGGCGTTTCTTCTTTAGCAGAAGGAATCACGTCCTATACATCTGGTGTAGACACCTTATTAGATACCGTATCTGCATTAACAAACACATTAAATGAATACGCTACTGCTACAGGTGATACTACGCTTCAAACAATTGTTTCTCAATTAACAAGTAAAGAGAATCTAGAACATATGCAAACACTTCGCCAAGGCTCTACTACACTAAAACAAGGTGCTTCTACACTAAAAACTGGGGCTATTACTTTATCAACTAGTACACAAAACCTTACTGATCTAAAAGCTGGTATTACTCAAATTAAACAAGGGTTAACTACTGCCAGACAAGGTTCAGCAGCTTTAACAACAGGTGCAAGTGACTTGCAAAAAGGATTAGATACACTTGAAAAATCAAGCAAGAAATTAGTAACTGGAACAGACAGTTTATACGAAGGTTCTAACACTTTATCCAAAGGGTTATCTACCCTTTCTGCTGGTATTACCTCTCTTGCTGATGGAGCATCGAAGTTAGATAGCGGTGCATCACAAATTAACGATGGCGCTAATACGTTGAACGATGGTACTGCTACTTTACAGTCTAGTACTTCTACATTAAATGATGGTACAAAGCAATTAGCTGATGGTATCCAAACTGCCAATGATAAAGTAAGCTCATCTATTACTACTGCTAATGATAAAATGGCTAGCTTAGATAACCTGAATGAGTATGCTGCTAATCCTGTTACAATAGAATCGGCTGCTTATGCTCCTGTTCCTAACTATGGTACTGCATTTGCACCATACTTTATGTCCCTTTCCTTATGGGTTGGCGGATTGATGATTTTCTTCGGAATATATTTTGACCCTGATAATCATTTCAATTTATTATCAAGAAGATCTACACGTGTAGTTAAGAGAAGCTTTGCTTACCTAGGAATTGGCTTATTACAAGCACTTATATTATGTGTAGTATTAACACTTGCATTGGGACTTAGCATTAATAATATGCCTTTGTATTTTGTTTCCTGTTGCTTAGTATCTATGGTATTTATCGCTATCATACAACTATTTTTATTCTTCTTCAGCAACATTGGAAAGTTTTTAGCGATTGCATTACTAATCATACAATTAGCTTCCTGTGGTGGTACATTCCCTATTGAAACATTACCGAGCTTCTTTAAGATTATGTATCCTTTTATGCCAATGACTTATTCTGTACAGTTATTCAAAGAAGCAATTAGTGGCACTGGTGATTCCATTCTTATTTGGAAAAATGTAATCGTATTACTTGGTATTTTAATTGTTTCAATCGGTATTACAATTGGATTTGCGTTAATTCGTAAGAAAAAAAGTAGTGTTACTGCTACAGAAGAGCATG
Organism: Anaerosporobacter sp.; assembly: GCF_031551385.1. GTDB lineage: Bacteria > Bacillota > Clostridia > Lachnospirales > Lachnospiraceae > Anaerosporobacter. The sequence goes on along the minus strand of NZ_JAVBNS010000264.1, from coordinate 30,099 downwards.
CTATAATTTATTAATATTAAAACAGCATGGCTTTGCCCACTTACAATAGCGCTCCTTTATCAAAGCTTTTCTTTTTAGAGAAGCTTTCTTTTTTATTTTCCCTACGCCTGCTGCCTAGAATCCGTCTTTGCACTATACTTTACAATCAGCATCTCTACTCCGATTTTATCAATCAATCGTCCCGTTTTTATCATTTCTTCTATATCAACGCAATACGTTACAGCTTCCTTCAGTACGGGTGTCGTGAAATTATTGATCTGTGTTAGATACTTATTTACTGCAAATGGTGGAACACCTGCCTTCTGCCCCATTGCCGCATTCGCCATATTAAGTCGTTTCATCTCTTTGATTTGCAATAAGATATTAAAATGCCTTGTAATTAAGAATAGAATTGACATTGGTTTTTCTTTTAATGCTAATAAATCATAATACAGAGCAAGAGCTTGTTCTTGCCGTTTACTTGCAATTGCATCAATCATCTGGAATATCTTATTCTCTAATTGTGTTGTACATACCGCATCAATATCCACTTCTGTTATAACATCTCGTTCCATTGCATAGCAGACAAGTTTCTCAATCTCTGTCTGTAGATTTTCCATATCAGAACCTGTTTTGTTTAGAAGATACATTAACGTTCTCTCTGTAACCTTCTTTTTATCTTTCGATAATAGTGAAGCAACCCACAACTTTAAAATTGCTTCATCCATACCATTCATTTCCGAAATGTGCCCTATGTCTTTTAATGCTTTATACATACGGTTTCGCTTGTCCACTTCTTCTTCCACGAATATAAAATGTGTCGTCTCTGGAATATCCTTCATATAATCTGCCAAATCACTCGCATTTTTAAAGAAACCACTGTTCTCAATAACAATGACACGTCGCTCAGCAAAGAATGGTAACGTATTAGCAATTCCAATTACACTCGGAACATCAATTCCCTTCCCATCAAAATGAGAGTAGTTCATGGACTCTTCTTCACCAATCATCGCTACTTTTAACTTGTTCTTATATAGATTTTTCAAATAAATCTCACTGCCATAAAGTAAATACGCTGGCTTAAAATTGTTTGATTTAATATCTTCTTTAATAGATTTCATTTTAATAACTATGCCTTTCTCATAACCTGCATACTTTTAATTGCAGGTGCAAATTTGCGTATGAAAATATTATCTTTCACACTAAACTCCCTGTAATATTTACATACCTATCTATATTATTATTTTGTCGTTACTGCTATCTGTTTTATATCCTTCACGTTATATTTTATCCAGAATAATTTCATTTTACAAGTCTTTTATGCACGTCTCTTATCTATTATCCAAATCAATGGCACCTCCACTAGCAACATAACACTCCAGCCAACTGCACATGCGAAGGCGATTCCTAAAATCCCAAACCATGGAACGAAGATCCATGTGAACACAACTCGTAAGGAAGTCTGTATTAATGTACCTAGAAACGTGATATTCATCTTCCCCATACCTCGAAAATATCCCTGCACCCCATTCGTAAATGCAGGAAATATATAAAAGAATGCCATAACCAATAGATACTGACTACCGATTTCTATAATGCTTGAAGAACCTCCGCCATCTACAAACAGTGACACAAAACCTGTCCGACAGAGTATTGTAACAAGACAAATTCCTATCCAGTATAAAAACTCCATGCGAAGCCCTGTTAGGAAACCGCTTTTGATTCGCTTCGTCTGATTTGCCCCCCTGTTTTGCGCTACAAACGTTGTAATACCATGCGAGATACTTTGTTCCGGTGTACATGCGAAATCATCAATCTTCGTTACCGCATTATATGCCGCAATCGTATCAATACCAAGTGTGTTGACAGAACCTTGAATTAATAGCTTTCCTAACGGTTGACAAGACTGCTGAAGTGCCGTCACAGAACCATATTGAAGGGTTCGCTTTAACAACTGTGAATCTATCACAAACTCTCCACGCTTAATCTGAAGCATTGGTATGTTTTTGTATACATACCAAATTGATAGGATTGCAGATACCGCTTCCGCAATTACTGTCGTTGTTGCGGAACATACAATTCCAAAACCGAGAAATCCAATAAAAATCACATCTAATACGCCATTCAATATGGCTGAAAACATAAGAAATTTTAATGGTGTTTTGGAGTCTCCTACACTTTTTAATGCCGATGCTAATGCGTTATAAAAGTATGTAAAAGGAGCTCCTATAAATGTAATTCGCAGATAGGTTGTTGCCATTGGTAATAACTCCTTAGGAACACGCAACAACTGCAATAAAGGTTTTGAACATACCATACCTGTAACCATTAGAATAACAGAAAAGTAAAGTCCAAATAAAACTGCCGTAGACATCTCTTTCTTTAGTTTTTTATAGTCTCTAGCTCCAAAGAATTCACTCATCAGCACCCCTGCACCCATGCATATTCCTGATATCCCAAGGATAATCATATTCATAACGGGATTTGCAATCCCGATAGATGCAAGTGCCTCTTTTCCAATAAATCTACCTGCTATAATGGAGTCTACTGCATTGTAAGTTAATTGAAATAGATTCCCTAGTATTAAAGGAATTGCATATCTCAAAAGATGGTTTGTTATACTGCCGTTTGTCATGTCTGTTACTTGAGAGGTTTTTTTATCTTTTATGTTTTCATTCTTCTGTTCTATACTCTTTGCGTTCTTCCCCATTACTCTCATCGCTTTCTATTTGTATATATTCGTCTAAGCTCAATTTGTCTTCACACATTCTTCTTGATAAGAATTTCTACAATCTTCACTATTTATATTATACCTCCTCAAGCCATTCTTTCAAGTAACATTCCCTCAACTTCTTTTGATAGCTTCTAATCTCTTACTCCTCCCACATCCTTTCCCCATCTGTCCTTATCGTTATCGCTCCCTCCTTTACTGTCCATTTATATAGAATCTGATTTTTCTCTAATCGCTCTAGTAGTTCCCTATGCGGATGCCCATATCTATTATTGTAGCCACTTGATATCCATGCAAACTTAGCATCATAATAGGTTAAGAATTCCTCTGTTGTAGAATACTTCGATCCATGATGAGCAATCTTGATAATATCATACTGCTTTTTCTTCAAAGTCGGCTGATTTGTACTTAATGCCGAATCTCCCTTCAGAAGTTTTATCAACTCCTTCTCACCACCACTTTCTAAATCTCCCAATAATAAAGCATTAAACTTACCATAACTAAGCTCTAACACAACAGAAGTATCATTCTTTGAATCCGTATTATAATCTAAATATGGATGCAAACAAGTAATCGTTAATTCTCCTTCCGCTATCACATCTCCCTTACCAAAATAATGTAATACAATTCCCTTTCTTACTGCTAACTCTTCTATTTTCGTATATGTCTCATCAACCAAACTCGTCTTTGGCAATATAAGATTCTGAATTCCCACTTGCCCATCATAAAATACAAGAGATTTTAATATATACTGCTGCCCATTGTTCATAACACTCACTTGCTTTACATCTGGCATTCTCTCCATGATTTCCATAATCCCATTGATATGGTCAGTATCCATATGCGTCAAGATGGCATAATCAATATTTCTTATTCTGTTTGCCTTTAGAAATGGTTCTATTCTATATTTTCCAATCTCCTTTACATCAGAGCTTCCACCATCTACAAGAATAGATACTCCATTTGGTGTATTAATATAAATGCTATCTCCTTGTGAGATATCTAACATCGTCATTGTTAGATCAGAAGTCGGTAATCGAAGTAAAACAATCCACAAGAATGCCACTAGGTATATTAACTTCCTACGCCTCGTTATTACTACAATCACTATAATTCCTATAAGCATTCCATAATAAAATACAATCTGTGCGAGACTTGGCTTTCCCGTCAAAACAAGATGAAACGGTAACTTGGCAAATGCCTTGCATAATATCTCATAAATATTCAAGATACACGTGATTCCATAACCTAGTATCTTCGCTAAGTCAATCCACCATAATCCCATTAATCCAGCTACAACTCCAAGTGTCATTAAAATCGACATTAACGGAAGAACGAACAAATTCAGCAAGATGCTATAGCTTGGTATCTCACAATAGTTTGTAGCTAATATAGGTGCTGTTATAGCTGTAATAAACATACTCGCTTGCAATGCCTTTCCACGATTTGATTCTTTTAATTTGAATCTCCTGTAGAGTGATTCATCAATTGCTAGAAGTACATTATCAAGCTTTTGATTGATACATGCTTTTCGAAGCATTTTAATTAAATTCAATAATTTTTCTATGCACAGTTTCTCTATGTTGAATTTTTTTTGCTGTTCTTCGTTTCGCTTTTGTTTTCCCTTATAGGAATCTCCATGTCTACATTTTCTATTGCTGTTTTCTACTTTATTCTCACCATCATTTTTTCCCTTATTCTCCTCCTTCAACTTCTCATATACTTCCCCAAACACAGCCAACGTACATACTGCAAGAAACGATAGCTGAAACCCTGTATTATATAATTGCATTGGGTTTTGGATTAGAATCATTAGAGCACTTAACGATATCGCAGAAAGCATATCATAGGTACGGCCAATGACAATTGCGAATAATGATACAAGTAACATCACAACAGCTCGATTTGTTGATACACTAAAACCAGTCATAATGCCATAGCTAATAATTACAATCGTGACGATACTTGTATTCAGAATGATAGAGCAACCAATTTTCTTGCAGAATTTATATAAAAGTAAACCAAGAAAACTTACATGCAGACCAGAGATTGCAAGAATATGAGCAATTCCATTTTTCTGATATAGATTTTTAACTTCTCCATCGATGACTTGCTTTTCCCCAAGTAACATCGCTTGTATTATCCCTGTCTCTTTCGCTGGAAGAATACCTTGATATACTTCCGCTAATTTTGAACGCAAGGATGTTAATGCAGATGCATACCATGATGACGAATTATCAATACATTTTGTTGTTTCTACATACATTTGATATCGAATATTTTGTGATAAATAGTAACGATAGGAATCAAATTGCCCTTCATTGGTCGCTTTCGAAAGCTGTGACACCGTACCTGTGAATTGAACGGTATTACCAACTTTAAAATTAGAATCTAGGCTTGCATAGGCAAGTAATTTTTGCTTGATTGGAATTGAAATATCCAGATTTGGATAGAGTGTAACATGATCTAAATAATATGAGATGCTTCTTTCATTTTCTGTAATTTGTACTATTTTACCTTCAACAGTCGCTTTACATGTTCTTTCACAATATGTATCAAACGGTGTTGGTTCTATGATTGTATTCATTCTATTATAAGCAAATAAAATTATAATTGGTAATAACAATAGGAATCGGTCTTCCCTATTTATTCTTTTCTTTTTAAGCTCTTGCAGAAACATTTTGTATATTTTATGGATATCACTTAACAGATTACTATCTATGCCCTTTTTACTATTAGTCTCATATTCACTCATCGAGCAATGATAATATAGAATACCTAGAATGATAACTAGAAAGAAAAGAATACCACCTACTACCATCCACGGCAATGAATAGAGTAGGCAGCCTAGTATGTAGGAAAGAGCGATCCATAATAATGGCCTCTTAATCAACTACACACCTCCTGTTACTGGGTCGTTTCTACAATATCGAGATTTCGTTCGAACGTTCCATCAAACTTTGTGCTTTCTCCATATGTTTTTCGAAGCTCTCCGTTAATTTTAAATTGTACTTTATTAATTGTTGGCATTTCTACTAAGGAATTTACTACGGAATAAATGGCAACGTCATCTGTAATTCCTTCAATTTTATCTAAGAATTTTTCATTAAAATCGACATAGCAAATTCCTTCTTTTACTGTTACTTTCACAAGTTTTGTTCCCTCTGGAATTGTTGGATATTTCGTATCACTTAATGGTCCTGAAATCAATTGCTCTACAATTAGTTGTTCCATTGGAATTGTACCATTATAACTAACAATAATATTGGATTCTACTAGTTTTTTTCCTGTTATATTCGCAAAGAATAACGATATCTTTGCATTTTGCTTATATTTTGTCTCCCCACCAGTATTATCTATGAAATTCTCAGCAGTCATCATGCCAACTGGTTTCTCATTTTTATCTCGCAGTGGTTGTCCAGCAACATAGAACTCGACATAATCAACACCATCAATTTGACAAAAATTCTTAACAATAGCAGCTCGCGTCAAAATCTCTGCAATTCCATTAATATCATAATAACCAACTTCAAAATTAAGAATTAATTGACCACCACCATTATAGGTATAATCCTTAAGTAAAACAGAATCTGGCTTTGCCTTACGATACGTATAATTCTCTGGTTCTTTGTCAAGTGCTTTAACAAACTCCGCTATGAGCGCTTCTGAATCCGTTGCCTTATGTTCATAACCTTCACGTACTACTTTTGTATCCTCTTTATCAACATAATATAGATAATACTCCGATTCCTTAACCGTTTCTGCTTTTCGGGATTCACAAGCCGCAAATATCAGCGTGCAAGCTAGGACGAGTACAGCCAGAAGACTACGTTTTCCCATATATGTCTCCTCCTTACGCTATATAACTAAGAGGGATACGAACGGTAAATGTTGTCCCCTCATCTACTTTACTATACACTTTGATTGCTCCTCTATGCATCAAAACAGCATTTCTTGTAATCGATAGTCCTAGACCTGTACCGCCAGTTTCTCTCGATCTTGCTTTATCTACACGATAGAATCTCTCGAATATAGAATCTTGTGCATCTTCAGGTATACCAACACCTGAATCTGATACCTTAATATAGAAAAATTTATGGTCTGCATTAAGAGATACTCTAACCCAGCCTTCATCAAAATTGTATTTTATCGCATTTTCAATAAGATTCGAAAGTGCCAATGATAATTTAACTTCATCTACTTCTGCAATAACTGGACGATAACTTTCTAATACAACTTCAATATTTCTCTTCGCTGCAATTGGACGTAATCGCTTCATCAATTGCTCCAATAAATCATTAATATTAATACTTGTTATATTCATCTCACTCGCTGTTTTATCCATCTTAACAAGTGCAAGTAAGTCATTGATAATCTTATTCTCTCTCTCTATCTCATCTGTAATATCTACCATGAATTCACGATACATCTCAACTGGTGCATCTTCCTGCATTACAAGTGAGTCTGCTAATACCTTAATTGAAGTAATCGGTGTCTTTAACTCATGAGATACATTTGATACGAATTCTTGTCTGGACTTCTCTAACTTCTGCATCCTAGAAATCATATGATTAAATGATTCTGTTATATTCTTTAGCTCTGTGAAGCCGAATACGGTTAATTTTTCATCCAGATATCCTTCTGTTAAACGATCGATTGAACTACTAACTTTCTTAAACGGTTTTGTTACATAGAGCGAATACACAACTGCCAACATAATGGTTGCTGTTATTATTGCCATACATAAAACAACCGCTTTGTTCTCAACAATCACCCTAATATCCGTAATGCTTTTTGTTGAGAAACTCATAACAATAACACCAATAATCTCCTTCGTCTCAAGATGAGATATTGGTATTGTAATTTCTACAAATTGTTGCGAAGAATCTACATATGTGCTGTTTGTTCCACGAAAACATTTTATTACTTCTTCAGAAATAATTGTCTTCCCTTCCTCAAGTCCATACGTATCTTTAACGATATGCAATCCATTATCAACAACAACGATACGTCCGTCATAGATTTCCGCCATTTGGTCAATTTCTGCATTCACTTCTTTTGTATTTGAACTGCTAAAATATCCTGTTGATACAAGCAAATTCGCAATCATATTTCCATGATATTTCAGTTCGGATATTCTTTGATCATAAGCTTGATTATTGTAAGTTGAAATAATAACCATCGCAGCTATTATCATTGGTACACTACCGACAAGGATAAGCACAGCTATTAACTGTGCCTTCATGCTTCCTAAAAATTTGTTCGTTTTAACCTTGGAAAAAATAGCCAACACCCCATTTTGTATGTATATATTTCGGTTCACTTGGATTATCTTCTATTTTTTCGCGAAGTCTACGAATGTGTACATCAACGGTTCTCGCATCGCCTGGATAATCATATCCCCATACTGTATTTAGAAGATTCTCACGACTGTATACCTTATTTGGATTAAAGATAAGAAGTTCTAATAGATCAAATTCCTTTGCAGTAAGATTTACTTCCTTACCTCGAATATAGACACGTCTGCTTTCACAGTCAATCTTTAACTCCCCAAATGTTGCAATCTTTTCGGTCTCACGACTTGCTTCTTTCTTGGAGCTTCTTCTCATAATTGCCTTAATTCTAGCTTTCACTTCTAGTATATTAAATGGTTTTGTAATATAATCGTCAGCTCCATATTCGAGTCCGAGAATTTTATCCATATCATCGCCCTTTGCTGTTAGCATAATGATCGGCATATCTGAAAACTCTCTAATATGTTGACATACTTCAAAACCTGTTAGCTTTGGTAACATTACATCTAATAGAATAACATCATACTCTTTGTGTTTTGCCATATTCAGTGCTTCTTCACCATCATATGCACAATCCACTTCCATTCCATCTTGCTCTAAACTGAATCGGATACCTTTTACGATTAATTTCTCATCGTCCACAACTAATACTTTTTTGCTCACACCAATCACCTCAATCTGTTGTTATTAAATCGCAGATTTTATTATAGACTCCATCTTTGATTCCTGAAATGTTCTTAATTTCTTCAATAGTCGCAAATCGCCCATGCTCTTCTCTATAACGAATTATCATGTCCGCCTTTGCCTGACCAATACCAGGTAGAGTCATTAATTCTTCCCTTGTTGCTTGATTAATATTAATCAAACCTTTATTCACGGAGTGGCTCTCATTACTGCCATTCTCTTGTTGTATTCCCATTGGCATTTCTTTGGCTTCTTCCATACTTGGCACATATACTTGTTGTTCATCTTCAAGTTTTTGTGCTTGATTAACGAAATCGCCTGCTGCCTCTTTTGTTAACCCACCTGCTGCTTCAATTGCATCGCTTACTCTTGCTCCCTTGGCAAGTGTATAAACTCCAGGATGTTTAACCTGTCCGCATACATGAACTGCAATGTATGTTTGTTCTTCTGGAGACTGTTCTTTCACTGAATTCCCTAAATCCACAGAAGTCTCCACTTCAATGTCTAAATCACTGACATCGCTTAGTTCTAATACTCTCTCTTCTTTGTCATCTGATAATATAATACCAGCGGATTTGCTATTAAAACTAAGATAATAACAAACCAAGCAAACTATTCCAATAAGACAGACCGTAACACTGATTACGATTTTCTTACTGTTCATATCGTTTCCTTTCTTATGACATTGTATTTTATCAGCTCTAAAACTTAATTTAGTGCCAATTTATCGGATAAAATCAAATGCTGTTTTTCCTACAATTGATTTTACTCCGATAAGTTCTATTTTACTCAATTAAAATTGGTATTACAATAGCTATTTCAACTAATTTCCTTTTTAATTCTTAAATTTTTCTTACGAATTTTTTCATTCGCTCCTATTCCCATTTGAATGTAATAATACCAGCAATACATAGTGCTACACCAATTAATTTACGAAATTGAAATGGCACTTTTTCTACTTCAAATGCACCAATTAACTCTATCACATATGACATAATCAATTGCGCCACAACAATAAGCATTGCCGCTCTTGCTGGCCCAAGAGTTCCAACACTCTTTATTACTGTAAATGTTATAAAAGCTCCAATCGCACCACCTAGTAACATATACTTATGATCTACATGAAATAACGCTTGGAAGTTACTTTCTTTTCCCGTTACAAACCAAGCTATCAGGCAAACAATCAGTGCTGTAAATTGCACAAAACTACTAGACACCCATATGCTTGTCTCTTTCGTTACTCCCGTATTGAATACTCCTTGAACACTCATTAAGATACCTGATATAATTGCAATTAAAAAACCCCACATATTCTCAATCCTTTCGACTCTGCTATTTAAGTAGTTACATAATAGTTTTTATTCTATCCATATAATTACCAAATATGCATTTTTTGAAAGGAGTTGTTTTAATGTTTTTTCTTTTGTTAGTATTTTTCGCCCATATCACTTCTCTATGGAAATCAGAATATCTTCATCCAAATATTACGTTTTTCTTAAAATAGTTTTCAATGCATTGACTTAATTATCCAATTGTTATATGGTATTTGTATACAAATTAGAAGGAGGTAATTTTAATGGCTATTAATTTAAAGAAATATGTATGTGGTGCTATAATTTTGACGATATGTGGGACAAATATTGTACCTACTGTTTCATCCGCTATGGGTAATAATGACATAATTACTGTAAATGATATATCAACAGACTCCTCTATTGATATTCCAGATTTAAGTAACATAAAGGATTTAAGTGATACTTACATACCTGAAACTAGTAATATAAGTTTATTAGACTCGTTAACAACCCAAAATATTATTGAATTAAACCAACTAGTTCAATCAGTTCAATCTATGGATCCAAGTATTACGGAAAATCAGTTAAACAATTATGTCATATATTTACTAAAAGAACGTTCTAACGGAATACGTCTTTATGCATTACCTTATATTCAAGATAACCTAAATACCGCTGAATTAGCATTATTTAATGCAAATCCAATCAAAGGGTTAAACGTATGTAGTATGGCATATTATGCAACAAATAAAGCTGCTGAATTATATGAAAGTAATACATTATATCAAGGAAATGGCGATGCCTATAGACATGCTCATTGGAGTGCTGCTATGGCAAATGCATATGGTTCAAGTTATGCTGAATCTTGGGGAAATGCTCACGAATCAGAATCACCTGCTGGCTATGATAAAACAATGGATTTATTTAATAATAGAGTAGGACGAGAATTAGGTGTATCTACTGGTGGTGGTGACCGATTTACAATGATTATGCAATCAAAATTATTAAATTTAATCGATAATGGGAAATTAAGACGTATTGTAAATGGTGTATTTACAGTAACAGATAGTTCAGGAAGAAAATAATGAACAAAATATCAAAAAAAAAATATGCCAGTTTTCTTATCGCATTTATTACACTATTCTTCCTTTGCCTTTTTATATTTAATAAATTACAAAATAATGGAATACATATAACAATAAAAAATCAAACTGATATAGCATTATCTGCTATGGAAATAAGCTATACAGGTATTGATAAGAATATACCAATTCCTATCATAAATGCCAAAAAAGATTATAACGTTACTATTAATCTTCCGAAGGAGTTTACAGAAGGTACTATGAAACTTTATTATTATGATTTTAATAATAACAAGGTGGAATACACCATTATCGGATATTTAGAAAAAACATATCATAGAGATTCTATAATAATCATCAATTCAGTTACCGAAAATGGTATTTTAGATATTAGCATAAACTAAGCATAGTAGGTTAAAATCGTTTTTTCTTCTACAATAGAGGGGCTGTTTCCAAACGAAACAGCCCCTCTATTTATCAAAATCACTTTACTTTTACAAACATTCCTTCAATATCTTAACCATATCCTCCACATCTTCTTTCGTGATTACTAAAGGTGGAACAAAACGTAAGATATTTGCCCCTGCGGATATGATTAGTAATCCTTTGTCCATTGCTTTCTCGATAATATCTTTCGCTGGTTTTGATAATTCAAGACCTTGCATTAATCCTTTACCACGTCTTTCAATGATATAGTCATATTCCTTCACTAACTCATCTAATTTTTCTTCAAGATAAGCAGAAACTTCCTTCACATGGTCAAGTAATTTATAGCTTTCAAACATATCGAAAACTTTACTTACTGCTGCTGTTGCTAATGGATTAAAACCATATGTTGTACCATGATCACCTAATTCAAATGCATCTGATACGCGTTGTGTTGCTGCAAATGCTCCAACAGGTACACCACAACCTAATGCTTTTGCAGATGTTAAGATATCTGGTTTTACACCATAATCCTGCCAAGCAAACATAGTTCCTGTTCTTCCCATACCAGCTTGAATTTCATCAAAGATTAGTACGATATCTTTTTCATCACATAATGTACGTAACCCTTGTAAGAATTCTTTTGTTGCTGGATATAAACCACCTTCACCTTGAACTGGTTCTACAATAATCGCACAAGTATTCTCTGTAACTTTCGCTTTTACGCTATCTAAATCATTAAAATCAGCGAAAACAACACCATTAATTAATGGACGAAATGCTTCTTGGTATTTTGGTTGACCCGTTACAGCAAGTGCACCTGTACTTCTACCATGGAACGAATGATTCATTGATATAATTTCACTGTCATTTGTCTTTGTTTTATTATATGCATACTTTCTAGCTAACTTAATTGCACCTTCAATTGCTTCTGTACCAGAATTTGTGAAGAATACTTTATCCATTCCAGATGCTTTATTGAATTTTTCTGCTGCATCAGCGGCAGGCACATTATAGTATAGATTTGATGTATGAATCACTTTATCAATTTGCTCTTTAAGAGCATCGTTATATTCTTTGTTGTTATAACCAAATGCAAATACAGCAATTCCTGCTGCAAAATCAAGATATTTCTTGCCTTCGTTATCATATAGATAAACACCGTCACCTTTTTCTATTGCAATTGGATAACGACTGTATACAGGCATAAAATTCTGATTACTTACTTCCATACATTTATTCATTCTCTAACCACCCTTCATTATCAATGATTGCAGTTCCAATACCACGATTTGTAAAGAATTCTAGTAATAGGCAATGTTCCATTCTACCATCAAGAATATGCACTCTTGAAACACCATTACGAACAGCTTCGATACAGTTCTTTAATTTAGGAAGCATTCCACCACCGATGAAACCGTCATTAATTAAATCATCTGCACTATCAAGTGTAAGTACTGATATTAAGGAATCCTTATCTGCTGGGTCTTTGTATACACCTTCTATATCAGTAAGGAAAACTAATTTCTCTGCACCAATTGCTTGTGCTACTGCGCATGCAGCATCATCTGCATTGATGTTATATGTTTGGAAGTTATCATCAATACCAATTGGAGCAATTACAGGAATGAAATCATTTTCAATCAATGTGTCAATTAAACCTGTATTTACTTGTTTGATATCCCCAACAAATCCAATATCATTACCGTTTGGCATCTTCTTTTCGACTTTCATTGTTGCTCCGTCTTTACCACACATACCAACCGCTTTTACACCGATTTGTTCAACCATCTGTACAAGATTTTTGTTTACTTTATTAAGTACCATCTCAGCAACTTCCATTGTTTCTTCATCTGTTACACGAAGACCATCAATGAACTTTGCTTCTTTTCCGATTTTTTCAAGCCATCTGTTAATCTCTTTTCCACCACCATGTACAATAATTGGTTTCATACCAATTAATTTAAGAAGAGCCACATCTTTGATAACATTTGCTTGTAAATCTTCATCAAGCATTGCGCTTCCGCCGTATTTTACTACGACTTTCTTATTATTAAACTTTTGTATATATGGTAACGCCTCTATTAGCGTCTGTGCCTTTATCATTACTTGTTCCATTGTATCCATTTCATTTTCTCCAATCTTACGAGCGGTAATCCGCATTAATTTTCACATAATCATATGTTAAATCACAACCCCAGGCTGTTGCTGTTGCTTCACCCATCTTCATATCCACTGTTGCACAAACTTCTTTGCCTGATAGAATCTTTGTTGCAATTTCCTCGCTGTAACCTGTTGCAACACCATCTTCTACTAATTTAAGTTTACCATCTGCACTTTCAATATATAAATCAACCTTCTCAGGATCGAAATCAACACCAGCATAGCCAAGTGCACATAAGATACGTCCCCAGTTTGCATCATTGCCATAAACTGCTGTTTTAACTAAGCTTGAAGTTGCTACGGATTTACCTAATGTAACCGCTTCTTCTTTCGATGCTGCATTCACAACATTTACTTCTAATAATTTTGTTGCTCCTTCACCATCAGCTGCCATTGATTTTGCTAATGTTGTATTTACAATTCTTAAAGCCTCTACAAATTTATAGTAGTTATCATTTTTTTCTACGATTGCTGCATTACCAGCCATTCCATTTGTTAATAGGAAGCAACTATCATTTGTTGATGTATCTCCATCAACAGAAATCATATTATATGTGTTTTGTACATCTTCATATAATGCTTCTTGTAACAACTCTTTGCTGATTGCAATATCCGAAGTAAGAAATGCAAGCATTGTTCCCATGTTTGGATGAATCATTCCAGAACCTTTTGACATACCGCCAACAGTTACTGTCTTTCCATCTATTTCAAACTGAACAGCCGCCTCCTTCTTACAAGTATCTGTAGTCATAATTGCTTGTGCTGCTAATGTTCCAGCTTCTATTGTATCTGATAAAGACTCTACTAATTGTGGAACACCATTATTGATTGCTTCCATATTAAGTTGTCTTCCAATTTCACCAGTTGATGCAGTTAATACCATATCCGCTGTAATATTCAATTTCTTCGCTACCGCTTCCGCCATGGCTTTATTATTCTGCATTCCCATCTCGCCAGTACATGCATTTGCAATTCCACTATTTGTTACGATTGCTTGCACGCTCTTTGAATTTTTCACTACGTCTTGATCCCAACGAACCGGAGCTGCCTTTACTACATTTCTTGTGAATGTTCCTGCTACTACACAAGGTACTTCACTATAGATTAGTGCCATATCTTTACGATTTTGATACTTAACTCCTGCTGCCACACTTGCTGCTTGATATCCTTTTGCTGCTGTTACTCCGCCATCAATTGTCTTTATCATATCTGCCACTCTCCTAACTCTTCAATTTCATCCTTTAACAACGGTTACCTCATCTTGCATAATTGTGTAATCATAATTATTCAAATCTTTTCTAAATCTCCATCCAAGCTCATTCCAGAACGTATTCCCTACTGCATTCTCTGTAAATGCAACAAGATTAACCTTATTAATCTTCTCTTCTTTTAATGCCTCAATTGCAACTTGAACCATCTTATGTCCTATTCCACGATTTCTATGAGCTTTATGAACGCATACATGATAGAAACAACCTTGTCTTCCATCATGACCACATAAAATTGCTCCGATAATCTCATGGTTTTCTTCATATACTACACTTGTGTTTGGATTCCTCTGTAGAAATCTCGCAATTCCTTCTTTAGAGTCATCTATCGAACGGATTGCGAATCCGTCAATTGTCGTCCATAACTTATATACGTTATCATAATCTTCAATTGTCATTTTTCTAATCATCTTATTCTCCAATCAAGTGCGCAGTACTAAGTTTTTATAATTATACATCTTTACTGTATTTTATGCAAGTATGTATTTATTGTTTTTTTTCCTACACAGAATTTATACACGCACTAATATAATATAGCACATTATATAAGAATATACTACAATTATTTCGTTATTTAATCCACAAGAATCTACATATAACAGCGCATAACTAAAATAATATTCTATTTTACTACTTGCATAATATTAATAAGTGTTGTATATTTATAATATGTTTAAGGAATGTGATTATTCAGTAATGTATATATTCATTGTTTTTGAATAATTATGTAAAATGCATTTATAAATGCCACATATATTTAGGAGGTCAATTTCATGAAAGAAAAAGTTATTTTAGCTTACTCAGGTGGTTTAGACACTACAGCAATTATTCCATGGTTACAAGAAAATTACGATTTTGATGTTGTTTGTTGTTGTATCGACGTTGGTCAAGGCAATGAACTTGATGGATTAGAAGAAAGAGCACAAGCTTCTGGTGCCGTTAAATTATACATTGAAAATGTAATTGATGAATTCTGTGATGAATACATGGTTCCTTGTGTTCAAGCAAATGCAATCTATGAAAACAAATACTTACTTGGTACTTCTATGGCTCGTCCAGTTATTGCTAAGAGATTAGTAGAAATCGCTAGAAAAGAAGGCGCTACTGCTATCTGTCATGGTGCTACTGGTAAAGGTAATGATCAAGTACGTTTCGAACTTGGTATTAAAGCACTTGCTCCAGATTTAAAGATTATCGCTCCTTGGAGATGTACAGATACTTGGACTATGCAATCTCGTGAAGATGAAATTGCATACTGTAAAGCTCATGGTATTGACTTACCATTTTCTATGAGCAACAGCTATAGCCGTGATAGAAACTTATGGCACATCAGCCATGAAGGTCTTGAATTAGAAGATCCAGCACAAGCTCCTGATTACGATCACTTACTAGTTCTTGGTGTTTCTCCAGAGAAAGCTCCAAACGAAGGTGAAATCGTAACTATGACATTTGAAAAAGGTGTTCCAACAAGCG
This sequence comes from Anaerosporobacter sp., assembly GCF_031551385.1. Taxonomy (GTDB): domain Bacteria; phylum Bacillota; class Clostridia; order Lachnospirales; family Lachnospiraceae; genus Anaerosporobacter. The sequence continues at coordinate 13,704 of NZ_JAVBNS010000264.1, read as the reverse complement.
TAAATGGAAAAGAGATGAAAGTATCTGATATCCTTACAACATTAAACGAACTTGGTGGAAAACATGGTGTTGGTATTATTGATATCGTTGAAAATCGTGTTGTTGGTATGAAATCTCGTGGTGTTTATGAAACTCCAGGTGGAACAATCCTTATGGAAGCTCACCAACAATTAGAAGAATTAATTCTTGATCGTGATACTTATACTGCAAAGAAAGATATGGGTAATAAATTCGCTGATATCGTATATGAAGGAAAATGGTTTACTCCACTTCGTGAAGCAGTACAAGCTTTTATCGAATCTACACAACAATATGTAACTGGTGAAGTTAAATTCAAACTTTACAAAGGAAACATTATTAAGATGGGAACTACTTCTCCATATTCATTATACAATGAAAGTATTGCATCATTTACAACTGGAGATTTATATGATCACCATGATGCTGAAGGTTTCATCAACTTATTCGGACTTCCATTAAAAGTTCGTGCTATGATGATGGCGGAAGCTGAAAAGAATAAATAATATTTGATAAATAAAAAGCTGTGATACCTTTCTAACTATAGAAAAGTATCACAGCTCTTTTTAATTTGCAAGTATTCCTTCCTCTACTAAAACATTGTATAGTTTTGATATTGGAAGTCCTACTACATTATAATAATCGCCATCTAATTTTTTGATATGTGCTGCAAATTTACCTTGAACTGCATATGCTCCTGCTTTGTCCATTGGTTCTTTTGTTGCAACATAAGATTCTATCTGTTCGTCGCTCATCGCATTCACATAAACTTTTGTCTCAACAGCAAAGTTTATTTCCTTATCACATATAGAGCCATCTTCTGCCTCCATCTTAATAATTACAGAAACACCTGTATACACCTCATGAACATCATGTTGTAATAGATGCAACATACGTTTTGCATCTTCCTCATCCTTTGGTTTTCCCATAATTTGATTGTTGTAAGCTACAATTGTATCACAACCAATGATTACATCATGTAACTTTGCTCCCTCAGCAATATCATTTGCTTTTAACGATGCAAGACCTTTCACAATATTCACTGGCTCAGCCTCTGTAGTAACTTCTTCTTTGTTACTAACTTGAACTGTAAATGGAATTCCTACTTGCTCTAAGATTTCCTTTCTTCTTGGTGACCCTGATGCTAAAATTATATTGTACATATTCATCCTCCGTTTCATTTACACATATTCTACCAGCTTCTACGCAACAACTCTGGATTTCTTTCAAGATGCGCATAATCATTGAATCGCTCTATATAAAAACGATTTCTTTCTTTATGATAGACTACTTGTGTAATACTTGTATTCTCTAGGCTCAGACCAAACTGTAACTTGTTCGCTTGATCCATTCCTAATAACCCTGTTACTATAGAACGAATTGTACCACCATGTGCTACGACTGCCACATTCTCATAGTTTGTGCAAATAATCTCATCTAATACATTTTTTGCACGATTCCATACATCTTCTCCACATTCTCCTGACGGAAATGCTAAATCACTTGTCATAGCAGTTCTTTCTTTTAGAAACTCACCATAGTGCTCATAATTATAGGAATCTTCATTCCCTTCCAAATCACCAAAATCAATCTCTCTTAACTCTTCACGAATCGTATGTGAAACATTAAGATGCGTATTCACAATCTCTGCGGTCTCCTTTGCGCGATAGTAATGACTTGAATATAGCGCATCAATCTGATAATTCACAAGTCTGCTGCCTAATAAATCTGCTTGCTTACGACCAACTTCGGATAGTTCTACATTTACATTGCATAGTTTGCTGTTTTGTCTTGCGTGTCTTATAAGATATATATTCATTTGTATCCTCCAACTTATTGCTCTGCCTTACTTTGCGTCTTCTTATATTCTTCTGCTGCCGGATCTTTCATATTATAAATCCGATGCCATTCCTTTGTTTCCGTATCTTTCACTGTCTCAGAACGGTTTCTATATAAGAAACGTACTAGATTGTAGCAATCCACCCAAATCTCGTTATTACCTTCTTTTTGTGACTCATCAAATATTAATTGTAACCCTATATGTAAATGTGATGTTTCAATATTATTCACATTCTCAGTTGCACTATAACCTGTTCTTCCAAGATAGCCAATAACATCACCCGCTTGAACAATACTACCTTCTTTTAACTCTTTATTATATGGGAAATTCTTTCTAAGATGTGCATAGTAATAATACCTCTTGCCATCAAAACTACGTATTCCCAAACGCCATCCACCATATTGATTCCAGCCAATTGCCTCAACATATCCTGACTCTACTGCTACAATCGGTGTTCCAACCTGCCCCATCATATCATGTCCGAGATGCCTTCTTTTGTAGCCATATTCCCTAGAAACACCAAAATCATCATAATCATTATATGGAAAATTCTTTGCAATCGGTAAAAATGCTTTCAAGCCATATTTCTTAACCCACACACATTCTTCTGATGTATCCTCTTTCTGTTCAATCTCATATTCACCAACGAGACCACCTAAAACTGCAGTATACGCTTCCAAATAGTAAGAATAATACTTCATATCAGCAGTAATTGTCTCCATTGTTTCTTCCTTGCCTTGGAGACGCTCTACAAGCTTACTCATATCGCTGCTCTTATAATTCTTGAATTCACCACCATAAGTTGCTCCTAGATATGCCAGTAACTCAATCCAGTTCACATGTACGTCTTTGTCATACGATTCCACATCATATTGGTATGCCTGGTCGAGAGCATCATATGATACATTGAACTCAACCCATTTGATATAATCCTTTTTTTCTTCTTTCTTCTCTGAATCTTCTGATGTACCAGTACTTTGTTCATCTGTGCTATGCTCATTGAGATTTTCGTCCTCATTTAGTGATTCTGCGTCCTCTCCTTCAACCATATCTGTCGTAACACTTACTTCATCTATCTGTCCAATTGTAGCAAGTGTACGCTCTGAAACTTTATGATATACAAGGAAAGAGGCTGTAACAAGCATGACAAACATTTCACATAATATTCCCTGCTTTATTCGAAATAACCGATTCATATCTACCTCTCATACTAAAGATATTACTATAGTATGAGAAAATATAATTCACTATTCCTTGGAATACATTTTCCTATATAATTAGGCTCTAAATTAACCTAATTTGCTTGCTCTGCCGATTTACTCTCACGTTCTGCCTGTTTCATAAGGGTGCGATACTTTTTAATAATCTCTTTCATATCCTTGCGGATACCAAACTTCTCATAATACTCCTTACTACATAACTCAAGCATTGTACGCAAAGAACTAACCTGATACCATTTATAATTATCATCAAAATGTTGTAAGGTATCAAACTCTACCGCTTCAAGATACTGATTACACATATCATAGTATTCTTTTAAGTCTCCAATACTCAATTGTAACTGTTTCAGCTCCGATACTAACTCACTTGTCAATCTTGTATTCTTTTCTTGTCCTTGGAAGAAATAATCCATAAATACTTGTATTGTGTCCATATTAATCTGGTCATTCTCCATGGAATTAAAATTCTCATCCATAACATTCGATAACATCTCTTGTCTATACTTAGAAATCTCTGCTCGAAGTTCTTCAAATTGTTCATCCGCTTCTTCTAACATCGCACTGATTCTTGAAAACTTTCGTTTAAATTTCATCGGAATATCATCATCTTTTTTGTACTCTAACTTGTGCTCAATCTCTGCCCAAGTATGCATTAGATTTGTTCTAATCTGTACTTCTGCTTTTAATTTTCCAAAATCTCTATAGTTAGGTGTGGATAGCCATTCATCTTTTACTTTTACAATAAAATGATGTGAACGATACCCAAACTCGTTCTCATCTAATAGTTCTTCCTTATCTTCGCTCTCTAATACTTGAAACTCTTTACTAATAATCTCACAAATCTTCTCTATATCACTACGGTAATAGCAAATAATACGTATTCCACAAATATCTTCAATCTGTTCAAATGGTGAGTCAAATTTTTTACGCTCAATCTTTTTTAGGAAAGAATCGAAACTCTTTATTCTATAATCAATAGTAAGATAGCCAACATTAATTTCTGATAACAGAATCTTTAATGCTTCTACCAAGTTTGTTGCCAATTTTTCATACTGATCGGCTAATTCAAAAAACTGTTTTTTTAATATATATATATCTTTCTTCATGCTAACCTCCAAAGCCCCTGAATCAAATGCAATTCAAAAGCATTCCGTCTACGTAACTCATACGCTCCAAAATACGTGTTCCCTCATATCTATTATATTCAAAAATTTCCATAACTGCAAGTAATATCGTAACTATTAAGGACTTTATCCTTCCTATTACACGAGAACAAAGAGTTTGCAAAGCAAACTCTCGCGCCGAGCGCAGTCGCATAAGCGACATCTACTTCTCAAGCGAGTGCGCATCCATAGCGGAGCGATTTTTTAATTCATAGGACGCATTTTCCTATGAATTAAAAAATACTACCACGTAACCTAATTCCGATTAAAGTGGTAGTATCTACGAATATAAAATATTGGTTTGAGTTTGAGTATCTATCTGTTGTCTTACACCCCTCCTTTGTGAACAGATATCATACCTATATCCTATCGCTCGTTTGTGAAACCTCTGTGAAATAACTTTGTCATGATTAGTTCTTTGCTATTAAAACATAAAAACATACACCACTCTCTTCATTTCGAAATCCAACCGTAAGCTGTAGAATATCTGCTATCGTCTTAACTATAGATAACCCTAATCCATGACCAACGTTCTCTGAGCTATTTGAGCTAATACCTTTATAAAATACTTGCCAGATTTTATTTGCCTCTTCCTGTGGTATTGCTTTTCCAGAATTGTATACTTCACATACCACAAATTCTTTTTCTTCTCGTAATGTTAATACTATTTTCTTATCATCATCTACATGATTAATCGCATTCATTATATAATTATTCAATAACCGTTCTAGCAATTGGTAATCGGTACATACTCTTTGACTTGTATCAATATGAGAAACAAATTGAATCTCATTTGCCTCCATTACCTTCTCATATCGCTCCATCAATTCTTTCATTAATGTTCCCATCAAAAATGAAGTCTTATTAATACTTGTTTCACTCCATTCAAGTTCGGAATAGCTTAGAATTTCATATACTAATGTATTCATTTCATTACACTCATCTACAATTACGCCACAATACTCTTGTATATCTTCGATATTATCTACGACTGCATATTGAAGCCCCTCCGCATATCCTTTAAGTACCGTAATCGGCGTCTTTAATTCATGCGTTATATTTCGAAATAATTGTTTTCTATGCTCAATATCATCCCTAAGTTGATTGATGTTTTGATTTAGCTGAGATGACATCGTATTAATACTAGTTGCTAACTGTCCTATCTCATCTGGTGCATGGTAATCCACTTGTTTACTAAAATCTAGCTTTGTAATACTTTCTGCAACATTGCTCATTTCAATAATCGGTTTCGTAATTCGTTTTGAGAGGTAAATTGCAATTCCCCCACCTACAATTGCAATAAATATGCCAACCATAATATAAAAACGATTTGCTATATCTACACTATCTTGTATCCCCTTTATTGATTTTCTAAGAATCAAATAATTTTCGTCCTCTAATCGCTTCGTAAGAGTGATTTTATAACTACTTCTATAATAGGAGGTATCTTCTAGTATTCCAAATGTATATCCTTCCATATCCTTATTCTCCGAAGCGATTTCTTGTAATTTCTTTGATATTCCATCATAATAATGCCTTGTTCTTGAAGTATATAAAATCGTTCCTTCCCCATCTATAACATAAACACTAATTCCTTCTTCCTTATCTATCGATGTAATATACTCTTCAAAATCCTGTACCTGTCCATCATAATTATCACTTATCTCACTTCCAACAGCAATAAATATTTCTTTATTTTCATTTATATAATATTTCTCTAGGAGAAAATTATTCGTAATTAATTCTACTAATATTATTGCAACTATGAAACTCCCAAATACAACTAATAGTTTTCGTTCAATCGTCTTCACGCTTTTATCCTACCTCTCCTGTGTCGCCCTAGAGTCAAACATATAACCTACACCTCGTATCGTATGAATATATTGCCCACTATCCTTCAATTTAGTTCGTAATGTTTTTATATGTGTATCAATCGTGCGCACATCGCCGTTATAGTCAAATCCCCATACATGGTCAAGTATCTGATTTCTCATAAGAACACTTCTCTTATTCATAATCAAAAAAATAAGTAACTGGTATTCTTTACGATTCAAATCTATCACATCTTCTGATACTTTAACTTCATACGTCAATTGGTTCACTTGAATATTACCCTCAGTAATCACGCGTTCATTTTCTTTGATCTTCTTTCTCATAATTGCATTCACGCGTGCAACCAATACCTCATAACTAAATGGCTTCGATATGTAATCATTTGCACCTGTATTCAATCCCTTAACTTCATCTTGCTCACTTCCTAGTGCCGTTAACATAATAACAGGTACTTCTGAATATTTACGTATTTGCGTCAAAACTTCTATACCATTAAATAGTGGCAGCATAATATCAAGTAGTATTAGTTCAAGATCTCTCTCTTCATAGAATAATTTTAGAGCTTCACTTCCATCACCAGCTTCTATTACTTGATAGCCTTCTTTCTTTAATATATCATGTATAAGTTTTCGCAAACGCTTATCATCTTCCACTAATAAAATCTTCATATGACGATACCCCTCCTGCTTTTATCTTATCCATAGATAAGCTTATCCATTTAAAGTGTCAAAATTGTTGCAATTATCCATTTAAACACGATAAACTTATTGACACCATAACTACTTATCTGAATAAAATATAGCAGACATATTATTTTATAAATTCGGAAGGAGAATCTCATGGCAATTAAAATATTCATAGACCAGGGACATAATCCAGAAACCGTCAATGCTGGTGCAGAGGGCTTTGGTCTACGTGAACAAGATATTAATTACAATGTCGGCATCTATCTTGCTAATATACTAAATAACGATCCCCGATTTGAAGCCAGAACATCAAGAACTACTCCAACAGAAATCCTAGGGTATAACAACACTTCCAGTCTACAAGCACGCGTTCAAATGGCTAATGAATGGCCCGCTAACTACTTTATAAGTCTTCACTGTAATGCCAGTACAAATCCTGATTATAATGGTACAGAAGTTTATGTAGCACAAGCCTATTCACAAGCTTACTATCTTGCAGAATATGTACTGAATGCCATTGTAACTAGAGTTGGTACAAGAGATAATGGAGTCCGCATTAATCCTACTCTTTACGTTCTTCGAAACACAACTATGCCTGCCATACTAGTTGAGATGGGATACATCACTAATTATGAAGATGCTCAGAAATTACGTGATGATCAATATCAATTTGCCTATGCTATCTATGAGGGCTTGCTTGAATATTTTGGTTTAGACCCCGTACAACAATAACCACATAAGCCCAAAAGAGGCTGTTGCAAAATAAATTTTAACGACAGCCTCTATACATTAATAAATTGTCTCTTCTCTTGCCCTCGAATACATTGTCTGCATTTCTTCTACATAAACCTTTTCTGTTGAGAATCCTCCGCCTTTCACCTCATTTACTTGACTAATAACAACAAATGCATTTGGGTCAATCTCCATAACAAACTGATTTAATTTTGATAGTTCTCGACTATTGATAATACTCATAACCATCAAATTTTGATTATGACATCTTCCTGTCTCTGCGTAGACAAGTGTTGAACCACGATCTAATTTGGTGATAATCATCTGATTAATCTCTTCATACTTTTCACTAATAATATTAACTTGAAACTGTGTTTTGCCAATGCCTAATACTTTATCCAATACAATCGTATAAGTTAATACTAATACAATTCCATATAGGATTTGCTCCTTATTAGAAAATATCATCTGTAACAATAATATAAAGAAGTCAATTACATATAATGATACCGATACAGGAATACCAAACTTCTTATTCAATACAAGCGGTGGAATATCCACTCCTCCTGTTGAACCTCCCATTCGCAACACAATTCCAATACCGAATCCAATCATAATTCCACCGCATATAACAGAAAGTAGCAAGTCATCTGTGATGCCTTGAAGTTGTGGTAACTTTTCCAACACACCATATATAACCGGATAGTAAAATGTACTTATTACTGTTGTCAACGCAAACTCCTTGCCAAGCATAGCAAAACCTAGTATAAACATGGCAACATTAAATACAGAAACAAATGTCGCTATTGGAACATGAAATTGTTGATTAAAGAATAACGCAATTCCTGTCGTTCCTCCGGTTATTAAATTGTTTGGTAAAATAAACATGATAACTGCCGCCGCATAAATCGTATTCCCCGCCAAAATATAGAATATATCTTGGATATATTTTTTTTGTAAATATTTCATTTTCTCTATCCCTTTCTTTTATCTGTATTACTGTGCCATAGTAAAGCACAAAAAAAGCAGACTCTCGTCTGCTCTTTTTATTCTATATAAAATTGTCCATCATTGTATCGTTTAAATTTTATTTTCCTTTTCATAATCATCACCACTTAAGATAATATCATTCATTTTATCTTGTGTAAATACCTAATTTCAAAAAAAACATATTCTATTTCGACAAAAGTGTTACTGTTCATACAAAACCTACAGGTATTTCTTTTAATGGTTATCTTTGGCAACTTCTTTACTCACAAATTAAATATATCGCAATATACTATATTATAATTAAACCTTGTAGAGGTATGAACGCTATGGAACAATGTCTTGCTTTCAAAACATATAATATGATGGATACTGCAACTTTAAACATGGCAGCTCACATCCTTTACACAAAGGAATCCACACATAGTGCATATCAGCAACATCATCGTTATATCCTTCATCATAAAATTACTTATCACAGCCAATGTAGCAGTTCCACACTTCAATCTATCTCTGGTGAACTTTATCAGATTGATGATTTAGGAGAGCGTCTCCCTTGCTCCTATATTCCTATTACCGTTCTATCCTCTGATAACGCTTCCTTCCAAACATCTCTTACCGATGCACATGGTAATTATGACTTTTCCTATCCCATTGACTATAGTGCTGCCGCTCTGCTAAATAGAGTTCGCTATAGTGCAAATCTTAAATTATTTGCTTACTTGCCTTCTATTCGTATCCATTTTCCACTAGATACTACAATTGATGATTGGGATAATATATTAGTCGAAACTCCATATGTTATTAAATAACTAATCGAAAAAGAGCTATTACCAAATGTGTTTACTATCAATATACATAGTAATTTTCATTTGGCAACAGCTCTTTTTTTAAGACAATGCTGCTAGTTTCTCATTCAATTTTCTATAGATAACTTTCATTTCTTCTTCACTACTTGCTTGCACAGCTTCCTCTATAGAAACCCATTTCACACCGCTATTCTCATCTTCTTTGATAGATAAGTTCTCTGAATCATCTGCTTCCAACAGATAAGTAACATTGATATGGATATGTGATGATACATAGTTACCTCTCTTCACATGTCCATTCACGCATAGTAATTCTAATGAGAACATTGTATCTTGAAGTACATTAATATTCTTAATTCCTGTCTCTTCCATAGCTTCTCGAATAGCTATACTCTGCATATTATTCTCACCATCCGCATGTCCCCCCGTCCATGCCCATGATTTATAGATATTATGATAAATCATTAATACTTTTGTTCTTTCCTTATTAACAATCCATGAAGAAGCAGTCATATGAGCAAATTCATTCTCTCTCGTAAGTATATTGGGAAACAACGTTATATAATCAAGTGCTACTTTCTTATCCTGCTTCTCTTGTTCGTTAAAAGGCTCATAACTGCGTATTTCTTCAATCCAATTCATCATTACCCCTCCTCTAATATTAATATCCAAACGTTCCATCAAGTGATTCATCGTTGGCAATCCAATCACTTACTTCAACTACTCTATAGCTCTCACTTGTATCACGAATATATACCTTATCAATACCCGCATTAATAATTAATCGTTTACACATAGAGCAACTATTAGAGTTTTCAACATATTCTCCTGATATTGCATCTAATCCAACAAGATATATAGAACTTCCAAACATTTGCTCTCTTGATGCACTAATAATAGCATTTGCTTCTGCATGTACACTTCTGCAAAGCTCATATCTTTCCCCTCTTGGTATATTCATCTTTTCACGTACACACATACCAATATCGGAACAGTTCTTTCTACCTCTTGGAGCACCTACATAGCCCGTTGATATAACTTCATCATTATTCACGATAACAGCTCCATAATGTCTTCTTAAACAGGTACATCGTTTTGATACTACTTCCGCTAAATCCAGGTAATAATTAATCTTGTCTCTTCTCTCCATATTCGTTCTCCTATACTGAAATCTATAAATTATAACCAATAATCCCTGCACATATATCTCCATAGCTCTTGCTAGATGGCGTAGCTGTTGCTTGAATCACAGCGATTATATTCTGCTCGGTATATACATTTAATTCTTGACCACCAAAACCTCTTCCACCATATCCTTTATCTGAAAGCCACCAAAGAAAGCCGTATCCAGCATTTTGTGGAGAAGGAGTAAGTGCCATTTCTATATACTTTTCAGAAATAATTCTTTCATTGTTCCAAAATCCTTTTTGATAGAATAAAAATCCGATCTTTGCTATATCTCTTGCTGATAAATCCGAACCTATTTCACCGTTCATAACATTATAGCAGACTCCACATCTGCTTTTTGACCATTCTCCACTTGCAATTTCAAGTGGCTGATACAAATACTTATTACAAAATTCATACGACGTCATTCCCGTTGCTTTCCCAATAATTGCTGATAATAATGCAACATCCCATTCCTTATAAACGTATTTTGAACCTGGCAAATGAGCCATATTAATATCACTTATATGTTCACACCAGTTTTTAGAACGAATAAGTTGCTCAAACATTGGACAGTGATAATGAGCACCTGAGTTCCAATAGATTCCCGAAGTCATTGTCAACAAATGTCTAATTAGAATTTTCTTGTGATATGGATGAATATTATACGAAAACTCTGGAAGGTAATTCATAATTGGTTCATCAAGGCTTTTGATATAGCCTTTATCAAGACAGATACCAACACAAACAGACAATATGCTCTTCCAAATAGACTTTATATTATTTCGACTTGATTCATTAAACTTATTATAATATCGCTCAAATACAATTTCACCATTTTCATAAACTAAAATACTGTTTATCAAGCGATATCTATGTTCCATAATATAGTTATCAATATTATTTATAAATTCTTGATTCATTTCAGATACCGCCCTATTATAGATTTCTTGTTTTGCTTTAGCATGGTAGGGCTTCCAGTTGCAATTACATAACCTCCATCGCTACCACCGCCTGGCCCCATCTCTATGATATAGTCACAGTTTGATAAGATATAGGGATCATGTTCTGTTACAATAACCGTATTCCCTTTATCTGCAAGCTCTTGCATTATCTTCATTAATTTCTGACTGTCATAAAATGATAATCCTGTCGTCGGCTCGTCCAAGATATAAACGCTATCTTTCGCATTCAGGCCTTTTGCAAGTTCCTTTGCAAGTTTAATTCTTTGACTTTCACCACCTGAAATCGTTGGTGTCTTTTGTCCAAGTGTTATATATCCCATACCAACATGTTGTAAGGTAATTAGCATTGTATGAATGATTTTGTCTTTATCTTTAAAGAACTCCACTGCTTCATCTACTGTCATGGCAAGAATATCTTTAATGTTCTTACCATCAACCCTTACTTCCATTGTTTCAGCAATAAAACCAGAGCCGCCACATGCATCACATTCGATATCTATAAAATTGCCAAATCCAACATGATAGTGAACCTCTCCATCACCCTTGCAAACTTTACATCCACCCTCTGAGTTAACTGTGAACAATCCTGCAGATAGTCCGCTTTCTTTGGCAAAAAACGCTCGTATACGATCAAAGATTTTCGTATATGTTGCTGGGCATGATGTCCGGCTACGACCGATTGGTTTTTGATCAATAATCAAACATTTTTTAATATGCTCTATTCCGCTAATGAGAACTTCATTTTCCTCAAAAGCATCATTGTCCTCTTCTTCAATCACACATTTTGATTTAAGCATTTCTTTTAGTTTCGGCACAAGTGTATCCGATATTAAACTGGATTTTCCACTACCTGATACGCCAGCAATACCTACCATAAGACCAAGTGGAATCTGAACGGTTACATTTTGAAGGTTGTGCAAAGATGCATTTTCAATCTGCAATATCTTTTTATCATCGACTGGTCTGAAACTTTTACGAATATCCCAGTTACTGTCGCTTTTTAAATATGGTGCTGTTTTGGAATTTTCACAAGCTAAAAACTCGGTAAATGTACCTTCGAATATCTTTTCACCACCATATACACCTGCGTTTGGTCCTAAATCAATAATATAATCTGCACAGCGCATAAAATTCTCATCATGCTCAACCGCAACAACCGTGTTACCACGATTAACAAGATTTTTGATAATATCAATTAATTTCTGCTTTTCAATTTCATGCAAACCTATTGTTGGTTCGTCAAAAACAAATATGATAGAATCCATCTCTGCAATAATATAACTTGCAAGGAAAAGACGCTGAATTTCACCACCTGATAACGTTGGAACAGGACGTGAGAGTGATAAATGATGTAATCCTACATCAACCATACACTCTAATTTGGATAATATTTCAGCAAGTAATTGTGTATTTTTTATATCAATATTCTTTAAATGATGATACAAGTCTCGTATGTACATACTTTCAAGCTCAGCTATCGTTTTTCCTGCAACTTTTGTATGCGTTGCCTGCACGCCAAGCCCACTTCCTCCGCATTTTGGACAAGCACCAGCAAAAATCAGTCCTGCTTTGTGATAAAGATGATTTTGTCGTCCACTGATTGCATCAATCTTTCCTGATTGTAAAAGCCATGGAATAGCACCATTAAAAACAGTTTTACCACCATCACCGCAAATTAGTAATTCTTGTTCCGATTCGGTTAGGTCACAATATCGTTGTTCAAATTTATAATTATGATAATCACAAAACTCACGATAACGATGACCTGTACCACCTCGTGTAACCTCTGGAATAATATTATCCAGTGTCATTTCCGGATTTTCAAACAGCTTTTCTTCATTGATTTGAACAGACTTCCCATTGCCAAGACATCTTACACACATACCTTTTGCAGAATTTTTCTGAAACATATCCATTGAAAGCGGAAGCCCATCATCATACTCTGATTCACGTTCCCCATATTGAGCATACATAATAGCAAGTAAACTTCCAATTTTCGTACGTGTGCCCACTGTACTACGTGGATTTGATTGTCGAATTATACGTTGCTCAACCGCAACTGTTGGTGAAAGCCCTGTCATGGTTTCGAATGTTGGAACACTATCAACCATAAAAGCTGTACCCGAAAACATCAGATATCTACGTTTTCCTTCCTCATAAAGCGTGTCAAATGCAAGACTTGACTTACCACTACCTGATACACCTGTGATAACCGTCAACTTATTACGGGGTATTTTAACGTCCACTTTTTTTAGATTGTGAATTCTTGCACCATGTATTTCAA
>NZ_JAVBNS010000041.1:0-9304 GCF_031551385.1 Anaerosporobacter sp. | reverse complement strand
GTATTTCATGTGTAATTCCTCCTTAAAATTAAAAATGATTGGGTAAATTTTAATTCACCCAATCAAGTTCTTGTGTTTTTATATCTTTAGAGCTAACAGTGCCATGATACAATCCGTCTAAAATATGTGATGCATGTGACTTTTTGTTATCCACACTGTAGGCTTCAAAGAGCCAGTATATGCTACAACTTTTGATATTGAATGGAGTTATAGAACCATTCCCGCCAAAACAAATGGCAGACATGAGATTACCAATGTATTCAAAGGAATCTTCACTTTTTTTGTTTCTTCGCTTTTGCTTTTTTAATTCATCGCGAGCATCTTCGATGAGAATACGTCTAGCATTCTCATCTGCTGGTTTAATTCGATTGGAGTAGTCAATTTTATTAATAGACTTCAACCATTCATATAGGTAAACGAAGATATCTTCGTCAATTTGGCATTCCGCATTATTCGTATCATATAAACATGGAGAACCGTCTTCATGTTTTGATAACTCAAAGTTATGTTCTTCAACGATGAAGAAATTTAATGCGGCTTGAATAAATTGTAGTGGATTAATTCCAAGCAAATCATATTGTTGCTTGTTCGTTTGATAATCTCGCTGGTAGTTTTCCCATTGTAAGAGAAATACTTCAAATGGTGATGTTTTTAAGAAATCTTTGCCTAAGTCATCTAGCATTATCATATTTGCATAGGGATCACACATAATAGAATGGACATATTGCCAATAAATTTCTTCGCTGTGAAAACCATTATTTAGCGATAAAATTTCGTCGATTATGGGATGGTGCAGAGTGATACTATTTGTTAATTTGAAGTCATTACCAGACATAATCAGTGCTTTATCAAAGTTTGTGCTCATTATGCAATTCCCTTACTTTCTTTCTGAAATCATCTGTAAATGTAGATGATAAGTTTAAAACGTAATCTACGTTAGTGATATTACTTGTTAAGTTGGATTTCGACTGTTCAGGAGATAAATATTTCGAACTTACTTTTAGTCCAGGAAATAATTTGATTTCAACAAATTTATTTTGGTCACTGAATTTGTCTTTTACCACATCGCCTAATGAACTCAAGATTTTTATGATGTCATTATTTGAGAAACCAGTCATATGATGTATTTCACTAGCAATATCTTTTTGATTATAGTATTTTTTTTCTGCTTGTATTGTAAATCCTCCTTTGGTATAATAACTGCAACAGATTTGTAACTATTCAGGACAACGTCCTTCAAGTTGCGTTATTACAGTCTGAACAGTTACATAGACATTACAACAAAGTAGAAGAGTAGCAACAGCTTAGAAAGCTATCCTCTCCTATGTAACTTTAATTTCGCGCTCATATGAGCCGTAAAGTAAAATCTAGATTTCCGAATGTGCCTTGCTTTTTGTAATTTTATATCCTTTCCCATATAAAATCACATCATTACCACCTTCAGATAGTTGGTTGATTTCTGTTGATGATAATTTAATTGCTTTATTAAAGCTGTCATTACCACATAAATATAGAACTTGTAGTAAAATGTTTTTTATTTGTGTATTTTCTGGGGCTTCTAATGAACTAAGGAGTCGATATAGCGTTGAAAAACCAATCGCTTCCTTATTAATATCTGAAATTAATTGTTGATATAAACTATTCGACTGTTCTTGTTTATCCTCATTCTCCATATCGGATACGAAGATATTATTTCTATCAGTAACATATTTTGTTGTAATGGAATATATTTTATCAATTTGCTTTTGATTTATTCCAGATGTTCGAAACATGGAATTATCTAAGATTGAAGCAAATGGCAGCCAATCCTTCTTGTAAGGATGCTTGATTCGAAATCCATTAATAATAGTATGTAGATAATCCATTGAGGTATTGTATTTGCAATAATTCTTTTTAGCTGGATTGTAGTAGCCTTTTTGTCTTGATAAATGAGAGAAAAAGTGTGGAACTTTCTTTTTATCAGATTCATCGGTTAAAACTTCTTTGTATTTCTCACGAATTTTATCAAGTTCTTTGGAATTATCAATATCAAATTCTTTTTTCGCCTTATCAATTTCAATTCCAGACATAACATCCAATTGGCAGATATCATAATATAAGTCCTTTATATCATCGTAAGTGTTGCCGTGATACATCCTGTCCCAAAGCAAAGAATTCAGTTCCTGTGACAAATTGATTATTTCACCAATTTTATTTACCGATGTTTTAATATCCAAATCTGCTTGCTCATCAGGCGTATAACATCGTTCTACTTTCTTTGCAGAAACGAAAGCAGTAGGTGTTTTAAATGTATTATAGTTTCGTGTTGCAGCTCGGATAAGAATTTCATTATCGCTAAGCAAAATGCTATCACTATCGAAGTCTGCACCAGAAAGCCTCTGTAATACATTTTCACCGATAGAATTAATACAAACAATCTCATTCGTGAGATTAAAATAGCAATCAATTAATTTGTTTTCCTTATTATAAGGTAACCATATATTCCCGATGGTAACATGAGGGGAGCGGGATGCGATTAGAACTTTATTATATTCAAATCGTTCACTGTGTATATTGCCTTTACCAAGTTGACTTTTTCCATTAAACTTACCAATAGAATGTTGTAACATCTCAACTGGATTACCAAGAAGAGTAGAATAGTTTCCGTTTACATAAACATGGCCGTTTTTAAGGTTTTTATAGAAAGCTCTAAGCAAATCAACCATAAATTCTTGATAGTACTTTGTTTCAGAAAAATTATCGTTAAGACACATTAAACTATATACAACATCATTTTTAGTTTTCATTGGGTGCGATAGTAAGTTGATTTCGTCGATATCAGGATATCCAATATAATGCCTTACGACTTCTGGCCTATCACGTAATAACTGGGCGAAGTCTAATGATTCTTGCAGGAATTCTCGTACTTCTTCTTTTGTCATCTGAAGTGTGTTAATGAGCTGATAATGTGTTTGCACTAAACGTCCACCAAAGAAAGGTGTCTTTTTATCATGCTTTACTACACCGAAATTAGGATATAGATGATCGAACCAATGATCAAGAGTATCAAATTTTAGGTATTTGATACTACTTGGGGTAGTAATCAATTTGATATCTTCAATATGTTTCGCGCGTGTTTTTCCATTTAGCTGTGATATCTCTGTGATATGATTGTCTTTAAACCATTGTTGAATATTGCAATTAAAACAGCAAGATTTAAACATTAGATTTCTAAGTAGAACCATTCCGTATTCTTCATATTCACCAAACAAAGAGATATCCATCAAAGATTGCCCATCCCAGATGCTATTAGAGATTTCACAATTCTTTTCTGTTGTTCTTAGCCAACCGTCTTCATTATGTGTTTCGATTACATCTTCCGTGAAAACACTTTCATAATCATCGATAAGCAAAATGTTTTCTGGTGAAATAGGTAAGGTGCCAATAATACTACTTGATGGTAGTGCGATATAGGATTCATAGGCTGCTAAATCAACTTCTTGTCCATTCTTTAATGAGATTCCACCAGAGCTAAATTTAAGTAATGGTTTATATAATTTCTCGTTTATAAATAAGCATTTACCAACACGGGCAGAACCAGACGATCGTTTCATGCGACAATATTTCATGCCATCACATATAAAGCCGTTATTATAAAGTTCTTTTCGTAACTGTGCATTTGTTTTTAGTGTTTTAAATTCTTTTGATTTTTGATATTGCGTTTGTAGCTCTGTAATGGGTTCTGTGCCACTTTTATTCCTAACTTCTATAGTAGTGGTCGAAAAGTAGCTTGGAAGATTGCCGATTACATCATTAACTTTTTCACTGATTTTAATTCCGATTATTTCACCGTCTGTATTTCTTGCAATGCAATCATCAAATTCCAATGTTCTATAATCATAACCAAATTTCACAAAAGTATTTCTGTTCATTTGATTCCAGTCTTTGACGGAATATTTGAATGTGAGATTGATGACATTAACCGAATATAGATGATTTTTTTCTTTGAAAGAAAAGTTGTTGCGTCTGTATTTTTTATAGTAGATATCCAATATCTTTATTAAATCCAAACTGTAATCCAATGTATTAATAAATTTTCGTAAATTATATTGTCCATCTTTAAGTTTTAAACTGTATCCATCAGGATTATCCTCAATATAATGTGCAGACAGATAGATATCTTTACAATCAATAGATGGTATATATATTCCAGTAGTATCCAAGTGATCCCTCCTTATCTAAAGCAACGATTCTCTGCATTAGTTTTGCATTGTTCATCGAATCTTAAATCAGATATAATTCGACTAACCATATTTCCATTACAATTGCAGGTATTAAAATCTGTGGAATAAAGTTTTCCTCCATATGTATTGTGATTGTTTCTTTGTGTAATAAATCTTTTTTCGTTCATGTGCTCTGTTCTCCTTTTAGTGTTGTTATGTTTTTTGATTAGTATCAATACGATATAATTCTCCGTATAAAAAATAATCTTGATAAAATTTCTTGGATGATTGTACCTTGATAATTGAATAGACTTTACACCTCGCTTATGATATACTCATTACATAAAGGGAGTGATTTTAATATGTCATTAACAAATGAAGATTTATTAGCAATATCTCAATTACTTGATGCGAAATTAAAGCCATTAGATGATAGAACAAAGAACATTGAATTATTACTTGAAAACGATATTCTACCTAGAATACAAAATATTGAGTCCTGTTATACATCTACATATAATCGTTATCAAACTGGTATATCTCAAGTAGAGGCGATATAATCTGATATAGATATCATAAAAAAGGTTATTATTGAACACAGCGAAAAGTTACAGCAAATATCATAAATAAAAATAGAGGTGTAAAGTCCATTGAATTACTAAGACTTTACACCTCTATTTTTTTGCGAATTCATAATCAAAAATATGTCGAATGAAATGCGAACAAATGTTCCTTGTATTGTGTTGACACAAACAGATGTTCGAGTTATAATCATAATCAAGAAAGGAAAAATAAAACAAAAAAGAAAGAAGACTTGAATCATCATCGGTGTTGGCGCACCTCCTAAACAAGTCCTCTTTCATTTACAAAATCAAATCGGATGATTTGAAAGACATAGCGGAAAGGCTATGCATAGTTTAATAGTACATATTAAATATGCAAAAGTCAAGTAATAATCCTAAGCAGTTCTGCTAAGTTTTTCCATAAAATAAGTTGTAAATTAGATTTGAATGTTAAAATGTTCATTTTAATATTTAAATGAATATTAGAAAATATTTGTTTATAGGCAATTAGTGTACTTGTACACTATGCATTTTTGATGCAAAACAATTATATGTTTATTATAGTATGATATTGTCAAATACAAATAAGAGAAGTAAGTGATGTGACAGGTAATTGAGAGAATACGGTCATGGACAGTTACTGTATCAATTCAAGGGAGAGGTGGTTAAATGACTGAAACAGAGAGGCAAGAACGATTAGAAGAGTATTGTTTTAATAATATGGAAAAATTAAAGCAAACATGTTATCCGAAGATTTGTAAAATCGGTGGGATATCGCAAAAGGATCATGATGACCTACATAGTATTGCATTAGAAGCATTAAGAGACAGTGTAGAGAGATATAATGATTCACATGATTGCAAGTTTTCTACATTCTTGAATGGGAATATAGAGAGGAAATTCAATACCTATATAAGAAACAAAAATCGTATAAAACGTAATGGATATGAAGATAATCCAATTTCTTTTGTTTCACTAGATACACCAATAGGAGAGGAAGAAAATGCAACACTGAGTGATATTATTCCGTCTGGTTTTAATATCGAAGAAGAAGTATCAAAGAAAATGGGGTTTTCGATTGATGATAAAGTAGAAAAATATCTGAATTCATTATCAGTAAAACAACGGGGTATTGCTGAATTAATAATGGAAGGATATAGACCTTCTGAAATTAAGGAAAAATTAAAATTAACAGAGAAACAATACATATATTACATAAAAGATATGAAAAGTTTTGAAAAATCAAGGGTGTTACGATACATGGGATATGTACGAATTAGGGAGGAAAAAAAGATGAGACAAGAAGTAAATACACAAACATTGGAAAAGAATAAGGATGATAGATTAAGTGTTTTTTCGATAATTAAGAAGATAGATAACTATACGGTTCGGTTCGACCATCCGCTTCAAAGATCATCGGAGCAATGGGACTCAAAGATGAAAGGTAATCTAATTTCAGATATTTTGCAAGGTAATCCAATTCCTGAAATTGTTTTTGCAGAACAGGTCATTAATAACTTGGCAATTGTATGGGATATCGATGGAAAACAACGATGTACGAATGTGCATTCCTATAGATATGATGAATATAGAGTAAATAAAAATGTAACTCGTGGAGATATCTTCTATCAAGCAATTATAAAAGATAAAAATGGAAAGCCTATTCTGGATAAAAATGGATTTCCGCAATCAGAAAAAAGAGAGTTTGATATTAGAGGTAAGAAATTCTCAGAACTTCCAGAGGAGTTACAAGATAGGTTTTTAGATTATGATTTCAAAATTGTACAATATTTAAATTGTTCTAGTGAAGATATTGCTTATCATATAGCAAGATACAATAATGGTAGACCAATGAATGCATCACAAAGAGGAATCACACGAATTGGAGAAGAATTTGCTTCAATAGTTAAGAATATTTCTGCAATGTCATTTTTTAAAGAGTTAGGAGGATACAAAGTATCAGAAGGAAAGAATGGAACAGTTGATAGAGTTGTTGTTGAGTCTGTAATGGCAACAAATTTCTTAAATGATTGGAAAAAGAAGCAGGAAGATATGTGTGAATATATAAAAGAAAATGCGTCAATAGAACATTTTGAATGTTTTGAAGAGATGGTTGATAGAATCACAAATGTAGGGAATGAAGAAGTGTACAATATGTTTGATTCAAAGGATTCCTTTATTTGGTTTGGATTATTTGCAAGATTTGCAGATACTGGATTAGAAGATGAGAAATTTATAGAATTTATGAAGGAGTTTACTAGTGATTTGCATAATAAAGTAGTTGATGGTATTTCTTTTGATGATTTAAATGGTAAATCGACTAAAGATAAAAGCGTTGTTGTCGGTAAAATAATGCATCTGGAAAAGCTTATGCAAGAATATTTACATATTACGAATGAGGAAGATAAAACAGAAGAGATTGCTACATTGAATTTTGTAAAAGATAATGTTGATAAAGACATAACAGAAGAGGATATTAGTGATTACGAAGAAGATCTGCAAACATTTATACATGGTGTTGATGATAAAAGTAAACTGCTAGATGGTCAAAATCATAATTCTATTATTGCTATAATTGCGTACTCATATGAAGCAGAGATACCATTAGATGATTGGTTTATAGAGTTCTTTAATAGAAATAATACCTATATGAGAAACCAGAAAGCAAATTATCTATATATGAAGCAAGATTTGGACAAGTTTCTGAATAAGGAGAAGGAAAGTTATTGTTCAATCCCAAGCATTGCACTACGATGCAAGGCTATGGGCTAATAATGTGGAACAAGCACTGAGATGGCAGTATAATGAAAAATACTTCTCTTTGGTTGATAATCTTATATATAAATGATACAATCTGTTATCAGAGGATAAATGTTATTAAAAAGAGCTAATTTGCCTCATATTACATACAGGGGGAATTCTTGTGAGAGAGAAAGAAAAACACAAAAGAGTATTCGATAAATCAGTAAGTAGGTACTGCCTTTGAATACGAATAGAAGAAAAACAATTTATGATATAGTGATAGGGATATTAGCAATCATAGCGGTAATTATATCCATTATTGATATCAGACAAGGATTGAGTCCTACGCAGTCTATTATCGACAATATAGTCTTTTATGTATTCGTAATAGATTATATTGTGAGGTTTATTATTGCGAAGAATAAAAAAAAGTTTATTAAATCCAATGTGCTAGACCTGATTTCAATCTTGCCATTCAATTCTGCATTCAAAGCATTTAGGCTTATGAAAGTAATGAAAGTATCAAAATTATCTAAACTTTCGAAGTTGTCAAGATTTGTGGCTGTGTTTGCTCGTCTATTAAAACGATGCAAAAACTTTTTTAATACCAATGGATTTAAGTATATAATACTTATTACTACATTTTTTATTATAGTTTGTGCTGTTGGGATGTCATATTTTGAAGGAACATCGTTTAGTGATAGTATATGGTGGTCTTTTGTCACGACAACTACAGTAGGATACGGTGATTTATCACCTACAACTTCGGAAGGACGAATAATCGCAGTTATTCTTATGGTTGTTGGAATAGGATTGATTGGTTCACTCACAAGTACAATAACATCATATTTTATGAAGACAAAAAGAGTTTCAATAAAAGATGAGATTCTGAGTTCTGTTATAGAACGTCTCAATGATTTTGAGTCACTTACTAGTAATGACGTTGATGAGTTATGTGAGATTCTTAAAAAGCTTAAATCATAAATGCCAATCAATCGAAACATTATTGACAACAATATAATTAAGGGTTAGCATAAACAATGTAATGATACAATTTACAATGGACTTTGAAGCTACAAAAATTATTTTTATAAGTTTATACAAAGAAGATAGAAAGCGAGTTTAACAATGGCTTGGAGCAAAACAAAGCAACAATTAGAAAGTTTTATATGTGATGGATTAAAAGAAAGAATGGAATATCGTTCAACTGCATATAAGTATGCACCTGATAAATCGGGGAAATGTTATATTGCAGTAGACAAAAAAGAAGTATTTTCAATGAGTGATGCTAAAGCAATTGTTACATGGTATAAGACAGAGCAAGAAATTAAGAAAGATACAGATATTCAGGTACATGTTACAGAAGAGGAGATACAAGCTGTACGTAAAGAAATGGGAGATGCAATACCCGCAGAGAGATTGGCAGTTATCGCAAAGAATAAAAGACAGTCAGAAGTAGCAAAGCAGATTATGGCTGCACAAACAGCATTAAGCAAATCGGATTTTTATCAAGCTGCAAGTATGTTTCTATCAAGTAGTGTTGATAATTGCATGAATGGTGATGATATTATATTGAATGTGTTAGCATTGGTAGATCGTAGAGTTGGTAAGAAGAGACTTCGTGATTTAAGGTATCGAATGCAGATGAAACACCCAATTGTACAGTACTTTTATAAGCTTCGATGTGAAGCGGAAGGAATCTAAAGTGTTCTGTAAAAGAAGAACAGTGCGGATATAAGAAGTATCATAAGCAATTTACGAATGTTTATAATCAAATGGAACAACAATCAAACGTTT
>NZ_JAVBNS010000165.1:0-4112 GCF_031551385.1 Anaerosporobacter sp. | reverse complement strand
TAACTCAACTTTTTTAAATGTGACCATAATTACTCCTTCTTTTGTTATACCTATTTACAAAATTCTCCACCATGAAGATTCCCTGTTTTTTATACCATATTATCTATTATATTCTCCAACTTCTAAATGAATCATTCTATGATTCATTTTCCATTTAATAACCATACCTTTCTCAGAATACTATACATTGATACTTATCAATGTATAGTATATGTAAAGCAACAATGCTTGTCAACTAGATTCTATTTTTTATTCCTGTTTTTTTCTACAAATAGTGACACTCTTCATCTACTTTTGCATATACATATACTATAAAATACTCTTAAAGGAATGAATTATTATGTGTGGTTTATTTGGTTGTTTTAATAATTGTGGCTTTAATTGTTGGAATAATAATTGCAACAACAATCGCTGTGGCTGTAACAACTCTAATTGCGGATGTAACTCTGACAGATCTAGCTGTGATAGCTGGAATAGCTGTGAAAGCTGGAATAGTTGGAATCGCTGCAGTTGTGATAAGAACAGATGTGGCTGTAACCGTTGTGGTCGCAACTGTCGCTAAAACTAGTTCTGATTTCTTCTTATATACATTTTTCAATTCCAAGAAAAACGATATCTACCAATTGAAAAGTTCTCCACAATACAAGCATTCGAATAATCATTTTCAACGGTTGTTCGAATGCCTTTTCTTGCCTTTAAACTTAATATTATTAGGATTTTTCGATTTACATAGGCAGCAACAATCAATCTTTTATTTTACACATATAATACTATGATTATATTTCAGAGGTAACTTACAATGTGTGGAATAGCGGGATTTTGTAATTTTGATGTTGATTATAATACGAATCAAGATAAATATCGTAACATACTAGAAAATATGTCTGACACTTTATACAATAGAGGACCTGATGAACATGGTCATTACCTGTCAGAACACTTCGGATTGGCTCATGCAAGACTCTCTATCATTGACTTAGCAAACGGGAAACAACCTATGTATCGTAGTGTAGACGGATACACCTACGTCATTTGCTATAATGGTGAACTCTATAATTCTGCCGAACTTAGATCTGATTTAACCCAAAAAGGATGGCGATTCCAAACCTCCTCAGATACCGAAGTGATTCTTCTTGGTCATATTGAATATGGCACTTCCTTTGTTGAAAAATTGAATGGCATCTTTGCCTATGCATTTCTTAATGAGAAAGAAGGGCAAATATCTCTATACCGAGATCGTAGTGGTATCAAGCCTCTCTTCTACACTGTATTTCAAGATACCTTGCTTTTTGGTTCTGAATTAAAAGCTATCTTTTCCTATCCTGATTACCAACCTCGTGTTGATAAAAATGGACTTAACGAAATATTTAGTATTGGCCCTGCGAAAACTAGCGGTTGTGGCATATTCAAAGATATGTCTGAGATTTTGCCTGGCCATTATCTAATGTACCAAAAGCATTCTATGAAACTTCATTGCTATTGGAAACTAATCAGCACGCCACATACAGATTCTTACGAAGAAACCGTTGAGAAAACTCGTTTTCTTGTAACTGACTCCATTTCACGTCAAATGGTTTCCGATGTCCCCATCTGTACATTCCTATCTGGCGGTATTGACAGCAGTCTTGTCTCCGCAGTTTGTGCAAATGAATTAAAAAAGCAAGGAAAACAGCTTCAAACCTATTCCTTTGATTTCGTTAATAATGATAAATACTTTAAATCCAATCCATTTCAGCCTTCCAGTGACAAACCCTATGTTGCCAAGATGGTTGAATTCCTAGATAGTAAACATACGTATCTGGAATGTGATAATTATTCCATGGCTGATTGCCTCTATGAATCCGTTGATGCAAGAGACCTCCCAGCAATGGCAGATGTTGACTCTTCTATGTTACATTTTTGCCACCAAGTAAAGCAATACAATAAAGTTACACTAACGGGAGAATGCGCAGATGAAATATTCGGTGGCTACCCTTGGTTTCATAAAGAGGAATGCTTCCATGCTGCTACATTTCCTTGGTCCATGGATATTGATGCACGTAAAACATTACTATCCGATTCCTTTCTTTCTGAACTACACATGGATGAGTATATTCATGCTACTTATGATGCTTCTATTGCTGAAACTCCAAGACTTGCTGAGGATTCCCCTACAGAAGCCAGAAGACGTGAAATCTCTTATCTTAACCTTAGATGGTTTATGCAAACGCTACTAGACCGTATGGATAGAACGAGTATGTACTCTGGATTAGAAGCTCGTGTTCCTTTTGCAGATCACCGAATTATCGAATATGTATGGAATGTTCCTTGGGCCATTAAATACAAAGGCAACACAGTCAAACATCTTCTTCGTGAATCAGCAAGAGGGCTTTTACCCGATGAAATTCTATTTCGCAGAAAGAGCCCTTATCCCAAAACATATGACCCTGCATATGAACAATTATTACAGCAACGCTTTACCGACATTATCGAGACCCCTTCCTCTCCAATCTTAACGTTTCTTGACAAGAAAAAAGCATATCAATTCCTTCATAGTCCTTCTGACTATGGTAAACCATGGTATGGGCAGTTAATGGCTGGGCCTCAGATGATTGCGTATATGATACAGATTAACTATTGGTTGGAGAAGTATCATATTGAGGTTTTGTAAATTAGCGAATCATTAAGGTACGATTTTAGTGACTATTCAAGAATATATCTATGTCAAAAGTATACGATTTTTAATCTTAGAAGATAAATTAAGGGTCAAAGTAACATCGCTAAAAAGCATATTACTTCAACCCTTATCTTTTCGTTTACTCTTTATTTACTATCGCCATACACTCTTTCTTATAAAAGCTAATACCATAATAAAGAAATTTTCGATATCCTTCTTTATAAAGCTCCGCCTTGTAATTATTTCTTTTAATAATCCAAGCAAGAAACCATGATAGTAATTCTCTGCATAACCAAAGAAACTACAATATTATTGGAAGATGTATTTGACCAATATGGTGCTGGCATTGCATTCTTATTCCCAGTTAGTACTGCAAGTAGCTTGCAAGTCTCAGATTACTATGTTATTATAAAATCAAAAGACCAAAGGAGAAATATTATGTGGTATATTCGTATTCGCTAAAACACAACAATTTCATAGCAGCACTGTCTTAATGATAGTGGGCTATTTTTGTTGTGCCTTTTTAGTTTGAATACGTTTTTTTGTTGTACATAAATATATGTACAACAAAGTTCTGCTTTCAATTCTAAATCTCCGGCCAGTAGTCCACTTTGTTGGACTGCTGGCTTATTTTTATGTAACTTTTTATTAAAAACTATACATTTAAATTGAATCGGAGGTTATTACTATGGGACTTATTTTAAAAGCTAATAATATTAATATAGAATATTCTGGACGCGAGATTTTGAATATTGATGAATTGGAACTATATTCTTATGACCGTATTGGACTTGTCGGCAACAATGGAACAGGAAAAAGTACACTATTCCAAGTGCTTTCTGGCGAAATTTCTTCAAGCAGTTGCCCATTACAACGTTTTGGTGAATTTGCATATATAAAACAATTAGAAGACATTATGCTAGACAAAGTTGATGATTATGGTATGTTATCACGTTTGAATGTTTCGGATATACAAGAAGAAACTATGAGTGGTGGTGAAGAAACTCGTGTTAAAATCGCTGCTGCACTCTCTCAACAAGTCCATGCCATTTTTGCTGACGAACCAACTTGTCACCTTGACCAAGCAGGCACTGAATTACTTATCGAGCAACTAAAATATTTTAACGGTGCCCTTATCGTCATAAGCCATGATCGGTATTTTCTTGACCATGTTGTCGATAAAATATGGGAACTTGATAATGGTAAAATCACCGAATACTGGGGCAATTATTCTGATTATACAAATCAAAAAAAGGAAATACGAAAGCACCAGGAAATACAGTATGAACATTTTATCTACGAACGTGAAAAATTAGAATCAGCTATAAATGAAAAGCGTAAGCAAGCTAGTACTATTGATAATAAACAAAAAGGACAAAAATCCAAAAATTCTAACGAAAACGCTGGACGTTTAGGTCATCAAAAAAGTACAGGAAGCAAACAGAAAAAATTATAT
>NZ_JAVBNS010000076.1:0-5358 GCF_031551385.1 Anaerosporobacter sp. | reverse complement strand
CAAAGAAATAGTGGTAGAGTATTCTTTGTCATTACTCACGCAAGAGAACGTGGAAGTATCACTATTGGAAAACTCTAATTTGCATCGATCTGCCTGCTTCGTAATATGTTTGAGTTGCTTGTCAGATAAAGAGATGCAAGCAAGCTCTGTAAGTTTAGAAAATATAATATCAACAAGTACTTGTGTGAAATCTTCACCACCGAGAAAGTTATCACCAGCAACGGCACGAACTTCAACGATGGAATCAAATAATTCTAATATAGACACATCGAAAGTTCCACCACCTAAGTCGAAAACCAATAGCTTGGCATCTTCTTTTTGTTCATATAGTCCATAGGCGATAGCAGCAGCGGTTGGTTCACTGATAATACGTTCGACTTTTAACCCTGCAAGTTCACCTGCACGCTTTGTTGATTTTCGTTGTTTGTCATTAAAGTAAGCAGGAACACTGATAACTGCCTCTGTGATAGGTTGATTTAGATATACTTCGGCATCTTCTTTTAGTGCTTTTAATATAAAGGAAGATAGCTCTTCGGCAGTAAAAACTTTATCCTCTAATGTATATTCACGATTATTTCCCATATTTCTTTTGAATACAGAGGCGGCTTTATCAGGGGATAAAAGCATCTTTTCGCGTGCAGTTTCGCCAACAAAAACTTGTCCATTATCAATTGCTACGATAGAAGGAGTAAGAGAGTTGTTTAAGCGATTCGGTATAATTTTTGGGCCTTCCTCTGTGAAATACGAGACAAGGCTGTTAGTAGTTCCAAGGTCAATTCCGATAATCATGTATAAGTGCCTCCTAAATCTGTTTTTCTAATTGCTCTAATTGACGTCTACAGATTGTGTAATTGTCATTGTATTGAAGTGCTTTTTGATATTGTTCTTTTGCTTTAATATAGTTACCTTGCACAGCATATACTTTGCCAAGAATAAAGAATGCTTCATAGCATCCAGTTGATAAGCAATTTTTGCAAGGCAAACAATGAATCGCTTCAAGAAGAACTTCCTCGGCTTTTTGGTAATCTAATTGCGCCATGTAAAGGACACCCATGTGGCATAATCGTTTCGCACGACAAGAGTAGAAAGAAGTATAGTTATTAATGCTGTCATATTGCGTCTCTATTAATTTGATGCATTCGAGTGCAGCTTTCTTAGCCTTTCTATATTTACGTAAGTCAAAATAAACATGAGAAAGTTCTAATCTGTGATTAAATTGTTCCCGAAAATCCCCATTTGATGATGTTGTTATCTTGGATAGATATTGTAAAGCCTTATCTGGTTTTCTAAAAGAAAAAAAGAACTCTGCTGCACGAAGAAAAGAAGAGTTTCGCTTTTTATCTTCTCTTAATGCTTTCTCGACATAGTGTAATCCTGTATCGAAGTCGTCCATCTTATCATAAACAAAGGCAAAATTAAAATAGGTATCGATGATATATGCCCCTGATATACTGTAAGCTTTTTCATATAATGTAATTGCTTGGGCAAACAGATGCATCTTTTCGAAAACTTCAGCTTTATCTTCGTAAACCCACATGGAATCCGGAATGCTTTCAATTAATTTATCGTAGCATTCCAAGGCTTTTTCATATTCTCACGTGAGAACATAACAATCAGCTAAGTTACTATGAGGCAAAAGTGATAGTTTTGTAGACATAAGAGAAATTGCCTTTTGAAAGGATTCAATTGCCTCTACATATTTTCTCTGAATCTTTAGGGCATAACCAGAATTATTGTAAGACCAGATGTCATCAGGAGTAAGTTCACGTGCTTTTTTATAGCAATCCAGAGCAAGGTCAAGATCATAACCATCTACATAGAGTAAACCGGTGTGAATATAATGATAAGTGGAAATCTCCTCAGCCAGAATTCGGGAAGCATAGGATTTTGCTGCATTGTATTCTGTAAATTTTCCATGTTTTATATAGCGATTATGATGTAAATCCATAAGTTTCATCATAATAAAGACACTGTTTTCTGCTAGAATAAGTGCTTTTTCGTATTCATATTGAGCTTGTATCTCATTCTCTAACCCCAAATAGCAATCTCCAAGTTTGGTATAGAGGTTAGCAGAGTTGGGATAGTGGCTAATACATTGTTTTAGTTGTATCGTAGCCTCTGGGTAACGTTCTTGATCGACAAAAATATATGCTTTTGTTACATAGTAGAGATTATTTGATGGGTCTTGCTTAATTGCAAGACGAATCTGTTCTAAGGCAAGGTCAAACTGTTTGTTGTCCGCATATGTTTTGGCTAATTCATGATATACATCAGCAAGAGTAAATGTATATTCTTCCTCGACATCAGTAGGAGATTGCATTTGCTTCATTAACGTATTAGAAAGCTTTACAATTGCGTTCGTATCATCTGCGGTCTTTGCAAGCATACGAAGATTCTTTATATGTAAGAAGTCAAGTTCGATAGAAGTATTCTCAAGTTCTTTTGCATGGTTAATAACACTAATGGCATCTTCGTATTGTTGATAGTTGTAATATGTTTTGGCAGCAACAATATATGGCTTCGCATAGTTTGGAACGAGTTCGATTGCATGATGATAATCATCTATAACAGCTCTACCATTTTTCAAATTGTAATAAGCCTCTTGTCTATGAAGATAAGCCATGTAGAACATGTCACTTATTTCAAGAATCTGATTACAGACATCAATACAATCCTCATTGTTTTCCGCTTTTAAATGTGTATAGGCAAGACGTTCCATACTAGTTAAGCGAGAGTTTGTATCTGTGTCTGTCTTGCACGCGATTTCCAAATAAGGAATAGCCTTGTCATAAGCTTTATTGGCTGCATAGTTAATACCAACCAAATAATTGGATTTAGGAAATTCCCTTGGATAGCTTTCATCCTCTTGCATAGTGCTTATTTTTTGTAACCATTGTAGTAGATACATTTCGGTAGAATCATAATCGTTTAACTGGAAGTATATATATCCCTTAAGTTTTGGATAAACAAGATTCTCTTTTTGCTCTTTAGTGAAACTGTCAAGTACAGAAAGACATTGTTCCAAATGCGAGTTTTGGTAGAGGCACCAACAGAGTTCGACCTTTGTATCAAATAAGTCTGGATTGGTTTCTAACTGCTTTGTATATTCTGGAATTAGAGCTTCATTTGCTTTACTTAGCAAAGAATGTGTATGTTCATCTTGTGGAAATTGTCTTAATAATGCAATTGCTGTTTCATTTGCAGAACGATATTGTTTGGTGTGATAGTAGTATTCAATCAGTCCAATATTGGCACCATAATGGTTTTCGTACTTGTCACATAGCGTTTTGTAGAGTGCACCTGCATCATCGTATTTTTCTAATGTCCACATTGATTTTGCAACAAAAAAAGCAACATAATTATTCTCTACGTAAGGCGATAACTTCTGAATCAAATGTTCTGTCTTTTCATAGTCTGCAATGTCAAGAAAATAGCGCATTCTTTCAACATCTATATAAGGATGATAGCTAGAATAGGAATCCAGTACGGCAAATGCACTTTCTATATTTTCATATTGTTTTTGCTCTACCTTTTCTCGTAAAGAAAAATATTCCTGTATATACTCATCTGTATCAGCAACAGATGCATCACTTGTTGTGAAAAGCATAAAATCTAAAAATGTTCCGTTCGTAAGTTGACGCTCTATGTATTTTAGAAAATCGGAAGGAAACTCGTTGGAAAGTTCGTCAAAATCATCAAGGATTCGAAATTCCTTATTAAACAATTCCCATACCGGATTAGGAAGATAGAAGTGATCCATCAGATATGTTAATACTTGTGTTCTCAATTCATACCAAGAATCAAGTCGCTTACACGTATCTTGCTCTAATAAGTCTTCCCATAGTTTTATCGTAATACGTTTTTCAATATTTAGGTAGATGGCATCTAATTCTTTGAGCCAAGAGTCAAGCTCCGTTTCATCTGAAGATAGTTCTTCCTGCGTAGCATGTATTTGTTTTATTGCTTCTTCATAAGCGTTTCTCAGTTCCATAAATCCGGTAGGATTATCCTCAGGATTTACATGAACTAATTGTTTTCTATAGGCATTTTTTATTACTGTTTCATCTTTAGTTGGTTCCAAGTTTAATATTTTCCAAATTTTATTGTTATTCAAGTGAACCATCCTTATGTATGAATAAAGTGTTATGGTTATGCATCTTTTAGGTATTCATATTATAGTATACTACATAAAGTGGGATATAGAAAATAGGTAAAAAGCTATAAAAAAGAATATTTCGAAAAAAGGTGTGAATTTTCGAAATATTCTTTGTAAATTAATTTGATTGTGTTAGATTTCGCATCCATTTATATTTTATAGTACGTGGGAAGCAGATGAAGAATTTTCCGATTTCGTCAGCAGTCACCATTAAGTACACAATATAGATAGGAGCTTTTAATATAGCAGCACCTAAGAATGCCACAGGCAAACCGAATAACCAAGTACCACAAAGATTTGCTTTAAAACAATACGTACTGTCGCCGCCTGCACGAAGAATTCCAACAATAATAGTGAAATTTACAGCACGAAACGGTAGTTCAAAAGCTAGAATATAAAGCATCTTATTCGCATATGCTTGAGATTGTGAACTGATATTGAATAGATGTAATATCATAGGTGCGAATAGGATAAGTATGGTAGCAATGCAAACTGCAAGAATAGGGCTGAAGATTAAGTATTTTTTACAAAACCGTTTTGCTTTTTCTAATTGATTTTGCCCAAGTAGTTTACCAATAATAACACCTGCACTGTTACCAACCCCAATTGATAGTACCAATGCTAACGATTTGATTGTATTTACAATTTGTAGTGCGGCTTGTGATTCTGTGCCAGTGTACTTGTAGGCAATGTTGTAGATGGAATTACCGATGCCATAGATAGCTTCACCAAGAATTACAAAGAACCCATAGCGAAAATAAAGTTTTACTGTCTGAGATTCCATTCGAAAGAATCGTTTTGGGTTTACGGCAATAGGAAGTTTCCTAAGGTAAGTATAACCAAAGATGAATAGGAATTCGACAATACGAGCAATTACAGTTGCAATAGCAGCACCTTCTAGTCCAAGTTTTGGCATACCAAAGTGTCCAAAGATTAAGCAGTAGTTAAGAAACACATTACATAGTAGTGAGATAATAGTTCCAATCATAGGTATATATGCTTTTTGTATACTTCGAAGTGTTGCAACAAAAACATTGCTGAGGGCGGTAACGAGATAGGAATAACCAATAAGTCGTATATATCTTGCGCCACTTTCAATTACAGCTGGGTCTTTTTAATATAGGCGAATAATAGAGTCAGAAAAGAAAATGGAGCTGCATCCCATAATTGTGGCTAAGATGATAACACCTATAATCATAATG
>NZ_JAVBNS010000244.1:0-2670 GCF_031551385.1 Anaerosporobacter sp. | reverse complement strand
AGCAGCATTAGCATTACTAAATGACCAAGTTAAGAAGGTGGCGTAATGGCATCTTCTTATGTAGGTGGTTTAAGTGGTGCATTCATTCCTGTAAGTGAAGACCAAGGTATGATTAATGCAGTACAAGCCGGTATGTTAACGTTAGAAAAGTTAGAAGCAATGACTTGCGTATGTTCTGTAGGTCTTGATATGATAGCGATTCCTGGAGATACGAAAGCAACAACAATCTCTGGCATTATAGCAGATGAGATGGCAATCGGTATGGTTAATCAAAAAACAACAGCAGTACGTTTGATTCCTGTAATCGGTAAAAAAGTAGGCGATACAGCTGAATTTGGTGGATTACTTGGATATGCACCAATTATGCCAGTTAATCAAGCAAGTTGCGATAACTTCATTAATCGTGGCGGAAGAATCCCTGCGCCAATCCATAGTTTTAAAAACTAGAGAAAAGTATAGAATAAATATAAAAGGAGCTGTTAGAGGACTGCGATAAGTTATCTAGTAGTTCCTTTTAGGCTTTATCTGTATTTCTTGAAATTTCCAAGCGGTAATAATATAATAAGAAAAAAGGTATACTAAAGGTTGTATGTTATAAGAAAGGCAGGGTTATTAGAATGAATAGAGTGTTAGCTGAAATTGATTATAAAAATATATTCAAATACTTTGAAGAAATAAGTGCAATTCCAAGAGGTTCAGGAAATATGCAGGCAATTAGTGCTTATCTTGTAAACTTTGCTAAGGAGCATAATATCGAGTATATTCAAGATGAAGTTTTGAACGTGATTATGATAAAAGAGGCAACAAGTGGTTATGAGAATGCACCTTCGGTAATCTTACAAGGGCATATGGATATGGTTTGTGAGAAAGAATCATGGTGTAATCATGACTTTGAAAAAGAAGGTTTAGAATTAGTTATAGATGGTGATTATATTCGTGCGAATGGAACGACATTAGGTGGAGATGATGGTGTAGCTGTAGCATATGCGTTAGCGATACTTTCAGATAATACATTGAAACATCCACGTTTAGAGGTAATTATTACAACGGACGAAGAGACAGGAATGGATGGCATTATCGGACTTGATACAACGAATTTAAAAGCAAAGTATATGCTAAATCTTGATTCAGAAGATGAAGGAGTTATTCTTTGCAGCTCTGCTGGAGGTTTAGGCGGTACGGTTACTTTGCCATTACAATATGAAGATGTTGTAGACGGAGAAGGGATACTATCCATTGCAATTTCAGAATTGCAAGGTGGCCATTCTGGTGCAGAAATCCATAAGAATAGAACAAATGCAAACGTTATGTTGGGTAGAATCCTAATGCAGCTTGGAAAATCAAAAGAGTATGCACTAGCAGATATGCAAGGTGGGAATAAACACAATGCGATACCTCGTGAGGCAGTTGCTAAGATCGTTGTAGCTGCTGCTTGTATTGAAGAGATAAAGAAGAAGGTAGAGGATATCGCTGAAGATATCAAAAAAGAGCTTCTTGCAAGTGAGCCAGATGCAAAAGTAGAAGTAACGATATGCAAGGACTCAATTGGAAAGAAAATTAAAAAAGAATGCACAGATAAAATCATATATATGCTTGTGACTGCACCATATGGTGTGTTAGTAATGAGCTCAGATATAGAAGGCCTAGTTGAAAGCTCTGTCAATATGGGGATATTGCGTGTTGTGAATGATAAGATGGAATTTCATTATTCCGTTCGTAGTTCTATTAACTCTTATAAGCACTATGTATCAGATCGCCTTGCATTACTAGCAAAATCAATTGGAGCAGATTATCTTATGGATGGAGAATATCCAGCATGGGAATATAGGAAAGAGTCGAAATTCCGTGATTTATTAACGGATGTATTCAAGAAACAATATAATTATGAGCCAGTAGTGACAGCAATTCATGCTGGTTTAGAATGTGGTATTATATCGGAAAAGATGGAAGATCTTGATATTGTTGCGATTGGACCAGATATGGCAGATATTCATACTCCGAAAGAGAGATTGTGCATTAGCTCAACAAAACGTGTATACGATTATGTAATTGCTGTGCTTGAAGCAATTTTGTAAGATGAATAGAACATGTTACAAGAGGAAAGTAAGAGAGGAAGACCTGTGAAGAGAAGTCGATTATATAAGCTGTTATTGTTTGATGTGATTGCGCTTGCAGTAATATTTGTTGCAGTAGTATACGTATATTTGAACAGTTCATTTGCTCCACAAAGTAATAATAGTATAGATGAACCAGAGCTCCTATTTACGCAGTCGTTTGCACAAAAAATGGAGACCTCGCTAAACGAATCTTTGCGTTTTTTATCAGTGAGTAATGATGAAATACCAACAGAAGAGTTACAACAAGAAGTTGTAACACGAAAACCGATACTTATGGAAGTTACAGGAGATGTGTTGTTTTCAGCATCTCCACTGAACAAATATGATTCAGGAAATGGAATTACCTCAATCCTTTCGACGGATTTACTAGAAAAGATGAATTCTGCTGATATCACGATGGTGAATTTGGAATTTCCTTTTAGTACAAGGGGAACGCAGATGGAAAATAAGCAGTATACATTTCGTGCAGATCCAGCAAGATGCTCTATTCTTAAAGAAATGGGTGTGGATATTGTTTCATTAGCGAATAATCATATACTAGATTTTGGAACAG
>NZ_JAVBNS010000061.1:0-4971 GCF_031551385.1 Anaerosporobacter sp. | reverse complement strand
GTCGGAAGTTAGCGAAGAAACAACTTTGCTACTTAACTCTTTAATGCTCGGTTTAAAGTGTGTTTTAGAGGAATATGGACAAGAATATATAGAACTAAAAGTTTAATACTTTTGGTGAAACAATTTCATGATGAATGAAATAACATATATGATTTATATACACGATTCAAGGAGGTGTAAGACTATGTTAAAGATGAACCTTCAATTATTCGCTCATAAAAAGGGTGTTGGTTCTACTAAGAACGGTAGAGATTCAGAATCTAAGAGATTAGGTGCTAAAAGAGCTGACGGACAGTTCGTATTAGCTGGAAATATTCTTTATAGACAACGTGGTACTAAAATTCATCCAGGCACAAATGTAGGCCGTGGTGGAGATGATACTTTATTTGCTTTAGTAGATGGAGTTTTAAGATTCGAAAGAAAGGGTAGAGACAAGAAACAAGCAAGTGTATACCCTGTAGAAGCTAAATAATGTAATATATGTAGATGAAGCCCCATTTCTTGATTACATCATAGAATGGGGCTTTATTTAGACAATAAGATAATTCGTTTGTTAATAGAACATATAAGCATTTCCTGTTTAGAATAATGGAAATGTGTTAAGATATAAATGATATAGTTAATATAGATAGAGTGAAAAGAACAAAGAAATTATTTATATATAGAAAGGTTAAGGTAATCATATGTTTGCAGATAGTGCAAAAATATATATCCGATCTGGTAAGGGTGGCGATGGACATGTTAGTTTTCGTAGAGAACTATATGTTGCAGCTGGTGGTCCAGATGGCGGTGATGGCGGTCGTGGCGGTGATTTAATCTTTGTAGTAGATGATGGAATCAATACACTTAATGAATTTCGTCATATTCGCAAATACTGTGCTGAAGATGGAGAACCAGGTAGTAGAAGACGTTGTCATGGTGCAGATGGAGAAGATATGATCGTCAAAGTACCAGAAGGTACTATTGTTAAAGATGCGGAAACAGGTAAAGTTATTACCGATATGTCGCATGGAAATCGTCGTGAAGTTATCTTAAAAGGTGGCAATGGCGGTAAAGGAAATCAACATTACGCAACACCTACTATGCAAGTACCAAAGTATGCACAGCCGGGACGTTCTGGCATGGAGATGTATGTTACACTTGAATTGAAAGTAATTGCGGATGTAGGATTGGTAGGTTTTCCAAATGTAGGTAAATCAACATTCCTATCAAGAGTTACGAATGCAAAACCTAAAATAGCAAATTATCATTTTACTACATTGAATCCAAACCTTGGTGTAGTTGATTTGGAAGGTACAGATGGTTTTGTTATTGCAGATATTCCGGGGTTAATTGAAGGAGCATCAGAAGGAATTGGTCTTGGACATGAATTCCTAAAGCATATTGAACGAACAAAGGTAATTGTTCATATGGTTGATGCAGCAGGTGTAGAAGGTCGTGATCCGATTCAAGATATTAGAACAATTAATGCAGAATTAGAAGCATATAATCCAGAACTACTTAAAAAACCTCAAGTAATTGCGGCGAATAAGATTGATGTGTTCTATGGAGATGATGAAGAAACAACACTTGCGTTAATTCGTGAAGAGTTCGAACCACAGGGAATCAAAGTATTTCCAATTTCAGCGGTAGCAGGAAAGGGTGTAAAAGAGCTTCTTTATCATGTGAAACAGCAATTGAATAGTTTGGCTTCTGAACCAATTGTGTTTGAGAGAGAATTCTTCCCAGAGAAAACAGACTATTCGAATGAGCCATATACAGTTGAAAAAGTTGATGAGCATGAGTTCTCAGTAGAAGGACCAAGAATAGAAAGAATGCTTGGTTATACAAATCTTGATTCGGAAAAAGGATTTGAATTCTTCCAGAAATTCTTGAAGACAAATGGTATCCTAGAAAAACTTGAGGAACTAGAAATTGAAGAAGGTGATACTGTGCACATGTACGGATTATCTTTCGATTATTACAAATAAATCAAAACGTAAGGTTGCGTTTATGAGAGGTATATAGAATATGACAAGCAAACAAAGAGCGTATTTAAAAGGATTAGCAATGACACTTGATCCTATTTATCAAGTAGGAAAAGCAAGTATTACTCCAGAGTTTACGACAGGAATTAAAGAAGCTTTGGAAGCTAGAGAATTAATAAAAATCAGTGTATTAAAAAACTGCATGGATGACCCAAGAGAAATAGCACAAATTCTTGCGGAAAGAACCCAAGCAGAAGTAGTTCAAGTTATCGGTAAAAAGATTGTTCTTTATCGTGAATCAAAAGAAAAGAAAAAAATCGAATTACCAAAAGTAAAGAAGAAACAATAGGAGTAAGTATGAAGAAAGTTGGTATTATGGGTGGAACATTTAATCCGATTCATATAGGCCACCTTATCTTAGGGCAGACTGCATTAGAACAGTTTAAGTTGGATAAGATATTGTTTATGCCTACGAAGAATCCGCCGCATAAGAAGGAGGCTCATATTCTTGAAGATGCAGTACGTGCGGAGATGGTCAGAATAGCGATTGAAGATAATACTCGTTTTGAATTATCTACGTTGGAGCTTGATCGAGAGGGTACAACTTATACAGCAGATACTTTGTTGCAATTAACAAAACAGCACCCAGATGAAGAATACTATTTTATTGTAGGAGCAGACTCTTTATTCTACATTGACAGATGGAAAGATCCAGAAACTATTTTTAAGCTATCTAAGCTTGTAACGGGAGTTCGGGATAATAAATCGAATGAAGAGATGCTTCAAAAAATTGAGATGCTTAACGAGACATTTCATACTTCGGTAGAACTGCTTAACTCGCCTAATATTGATATTTCATCAAGTGAGATAAGAGAACGTGCTCAAAAAGGTATGGATATTCGTTACTATGTAACGACAAAAGTGGCTAGATATATTCAAGAGAATAATCTATATCAATAATAATGAGGAATGTATTATGAAATATGATTTGCTAGAATTGCAAGATGCAATGCGAAAGGTTTTAAAGCCAAATCGGTATGTGCATTCATTAGGAGTTCAGTACACATGTGCGTCCTTGGCAATGTGTCATGGATATGATGTTGTTAAAGCGCAGGTGGCGGGAATTTTGCATGATGCAGCGAAAGGTTATAGTGATGATGAGTTACTCCGACGTTGTAAAAAGCATGAGATATCAATTTCAAATGTAGAGAGGGAGCAACCTTATCTGCTGCATGGAAAGCTTGGTGCATATTATGCAAAAAGTAAATATGGTGTTGAAGATGAAGAAATTCTGCAAGCAATCATATTCCATACAACAGGAAAACCAGAAATGACGGAACTTGAGAAAATTCTTTTCCTTTCTGACTATATGGAACCATCAAGAAAGATGATTCCGGGGCTTGAAGAGATAAGAAAACTCGCATTTACTAATCTTGATTTAGCGATATATACAACGTTGCATAATACGCTCAATTATCTAAAATCAAAGGCTCAAACGATTGACAATACCACAAGTGAAGCATATGAATATTATAAAGGTGTTATTAACAATAAGAGATAAATAATAAGAAAGGCGGAATTATATAATGGATTCAGCAAAGAAAATGACTCAAATTGCTTATAAAGCAATGGATGATAAAAAAGCAGAAGAT
The DNA here is from genome assembly GCF_031551385.1 of Anaerosporobacter sp. GTDB lineage: Bacteria > Bacillota > Clostridia > Lachnospirales > Lachnospiraceae > Anaerosporobacter. The sequence continues at coordinate 1,352 of NZ_JAVBNS010000061.1, read as the reverse complement.
ATTAGAATCATTGAAATTGGAGAAGTTTCAACAATTGCAGATTACTTTATCATTGCAAATGGTACAAATAGCTCACAAGTGCAAGCGCTTGTTGACGGTGTAGATGAAGCTTTATCAAGAGAAGGATTTGAACCAAAAAGAGTAGAAGGACATCGTTCGTCAAGTTGGGTTTTGATGGATTATGGCGATATCGTTGTTCATGTTTTCTCTAAAGAAGATCGTTTATTCTACGATTTAGAGAGAATTTGGAGAGATGGTAAAACATTATCAATTGAAGATCTTCAATAATATTAAAATAAAAAATTAAATTATAAGAGGCTGTTGGAATATCTTGTTTTCCAACAGCCTCCTTTTGCATTATGTACCGTGCTTTGGGCTATAAAACGCAATTATGAAATTAGTTAAACATACGGAATAAGCCAATAACTTTACCTAAGATACTAAGGTCCTCTAAGATGATAGGCTCCATTGTATCATTCTCTGGTTGTAATCGAAAATGACCATTCTCTTTGTAAAATGTCTTTACTGTTACAGAATCATCAATTAATGCTACAACGATATCGCCGTTTTGAGCAGTTGACGATTTCTCTACTAAAATCTTGTCACCATTAAAGATACCAACATTAATCATACTATCTCCCTTTACATGTAACATAAAGGTTTCAGCATTAGGCATATCTTCTGCAGGCATTGGGAAGTATCCTTCAATGTTTTCTACCGCAAGAATGGGCTGTCCTGCTGTGACAACACCAACAATTGGTATGTTCACAAGTTCTCTTCTAGAAAGATTGAATCCATCATCTACAATTTCAATAGCACGAGGCTTTGTAGGGTCTCTGCGAATATATCCGTTCTTTTCTAATGTCTCAAGATGTGAATGTACGCTAGAAGTAGATTTAAGCTTTACAGCTTCACAGATTTCGCGAACAGCAGGTGGATATCCCTTGTTGATAATTTGTGATTTGATATATTCTAAAATTTCTTTTTGCTTTGTACTGATTTTACCATAACTCATGGACTGATTCCTCCAATTCTATTTCGTTCATATTCTTTGGGTCGAATTAAACAATTCCTTTAATTTAGCTACATTATACCATGCCATGGAATAAAATGCAAAACAAATGTTCGTAAAAATTAAAAAATCTATTGACAAAGGAACGGACGTTCGGTATTATATAGAAAAGATGTACAGCACATATGTTCGTGTGCACGATAGAGTTAGATTTTTTTTAACTAAGTTGCTTGAAAGTGTATAAAAAAGGGTATTGCCAATACGTAAAGAAGGTATTATTGAAAGGATGAGATGATTATGAACGTTAAAAGAATTAATCAAGAAGTGATGATAGCTAGTA
>NZ_JAVBNS010000112.1:0-20686 GCF_031551385.1 Anaerosporobacter sp. | reverse complement strand
GAAAACAAAAAAGATGCCATTTTTTCAGCAACTATCCGAATGATTAACGAGGTCGGATATGCTAATGTTTCTATGTCCAAAATTGCAAAGGTTGCAGGGGTTTCTGCTTCGACTCTGTATACCTATTATGAAAATAAGGAGGATATGTTTAGAAAAGTCTACGTTGAAGCAAAAAAGTTAATGCTCTCTGCTGGAAGCAAAGGTATAAACGAAAGTGAAACTGTCAAACAGTCTGCTAAAAGATTTTGTTCGAATGTGATTAAGTTTTTGCAGGAAGAAAAAGAATACTTCCTTTTCATTGATCAATCTTCAAGTTCACCGCTAATCTCTGAAGCAATGTACGAAGATATTAATGTTCAAAATCAAAAGATATTTTTGGCTTTTGAGCGAGGCGTTAAGGAAGGCGTTTTGAAAAATGCTCCCGTCGATCTGTTGATAGGATTTTGTTTTTATCCGATTACACAGATTTATAAAGAAAGCTGCCATCCGCAAGCGTTAACAAAAGATATTGATTATGAATTGGTTTTTAATATGTGTTGGGATGCCATAAAGAAGTAGGCACTTTATACTAATCCTCTTTCATGCGTATGAGCGTTAGTTGAAGTGCTTTTTTCTAAAAAATATATTAAACGAACATTCTATTATCAAACAATTAAGGAGAATATGTCATGAAAAAAATTATTTTAGTTACAGGAGCGTCGAGCGGAATTGGTAAAGTAACAGCACTTGCTCTTGCGAAACAAGGTCACACGGTTATCTTACACGGAAGAAATCCAGAAAAAACAAAAAAAGCCTTTAACGAAATCAAGAAAGAATCAAATAATAGCAACCTTGATATGATAACAGCAGATTTATCACTTTTGAGCGAAGTTAGGAAGTTTGCTGATGCAATTAAGACGAAATACGATCATTTAGATGTTCTTATTAACAATGCAGGTGGACAATTTGGTTCTGTGAGAGAAGAAACAAGCGAAGGTCATGAAAAGACTATGGCAATCAATTTATTATCACCATTTTTATTGACACATTTGTTGCTCGACCTCCTGCATAAGAGTCCATCGGCTCGTGTTGTTACTGTATCGTCTGAATCATATCGCCAAGGAGGAAAACCATTTTTAGGCGACATTGAGCTGAAAGAAAACTACTCAATGGCGAAGGCTTATGGCTTATCAAAGCTATATATTTATTGGATTATGTTGCAATTCGTAAAACAAACAAAGGATAAATTCCATAATATCACTTTTAACACCGTTGAGCCGGGGTCAGCAAATACAGAGCTTGGACGCATATCTACACAAGAAAAGATGATGAAGATAATTTATTATTTATGGCAGCCAATGATGTGGTCTATTGAAAAAGCGGCCGCAACAAGTATTTACATGGCTACATCAAATGAAGTAGAAGGTATAACAGGAAAGTTTTATGGAAAGTCCAAAGAGAAAAATATCAAAAGCAAGTTTAGGTCAGAAGCAGATGAAAAGGCCGTTTGGGATTATTGCATGAAAGTCTGTGAACCGTATATGAAGTAGCAAGAGTTAAGCAAAAAGAAGGGAGAGAATATTTTTATGAAAGCAATTTTTATTGGAGCGGCTTCAGTCTTTGGTATTGTGGCATTAGGATATTTGGTAATGCTTGGTCAGCGGCTTTATCATAATAATCAGCGAAAACTAAGCACAGTTAATACATTTGCCATACAGAATAAAAAAACTGGTATGGATATTAGACCATTTAACGCCGGAATTGGCGACGAGGTGAAAATCATTCAGTACAAACATCATAATTGGGAATGTATGACGTGGCAGTTTATCAAATTGGAGGACGGCTCTTATCTTCTCAAAAACCTGTACACACATAAGACATTTCAGTCATCTTCTGCGCTAGAATCGGGTGTGACCTTATGGCAACAACCGCTTGAAGCAAATAAATTTCAGTATTGGGAATTTTTAAGGCAATCAGAAGATGAATACTTAATACGTCTAAAAGATTCTGAATTGTATGTTACGGTTTCAGATGATAAGAACAACTCATCTATTATTCTAATGCCAATGCAGAATAAGCTAGAACAGCATTGGAAACTAATTGAGCAACACCCAACAATGTAAGGAGGACAGTTAAATGATTATTTTTTATTTTACATCAACAGGTAATTCTTTGGCCGTTGCTAAACGTATTGGGGGAGAAATGATTTCTATTCCACAAGTCATTGATTCGACCAAAAAGGTTTATAAAGATGATGTTATCGGCGTAGTGTTTCCAATTTATAGCCTTGCAGCACCTAAAATAGTGTGTCAGTTTTTAAGCAAGGTAAAGTTTGAAGCAGATTATACATTTGCGATTGGTACTTATGGCAATATGCCCGGTGCGGCAATGCACTATGTTCAAAAACTGGCCGAAAAGCAGGGCTATCGTTTTGACTATGTCAATCATCTGTTTATGTTAGATAATTTTTTGCCAGTTTTTGAGATTGGTGCAGAAATTGAAAAGCTACCGAAGAAAAAAGTTGAGGAAATGACGGCGAAAATCGTGACAGACATTAACGGTCGCAAACATTTGAAAGCACCAGTGACCTTGGGAGCTAAGGCACTTACCTCGATAATTGATCCTTTGACATCAAACACTGCTAAAAGCGCCCAAAAATATATTGTGAATGACCAATGTACCAAGTGCGGAGTCTGTGTTAAAGTATGTCCGACAAAAAATATTTCCGTTACGAGTAAGGTGCAGTTTAGCGATCGCTGTACGGGTTGTGAAGCCTGCTTGCACCATTGCCCTCAAAATGCAATACATCTTAAAAATGAGAAAAGCAACAAGCGTTGGCGCAATCCCGATGTATCATTAAATGAGATTATTACGGCGAATAACCGCAATTAGGGAGGTCATATAATAAATGAAAAAGTATTTTGCATTTATCGCAGCATTGACTTTTTTAGCTTTAATCGGTCTTTCTGGTTTGATGTGTCGGCAGACTTGAGGATAAAAACTCCGGCTGTGGCTCCCCTACCATTCTTGAAGATGATTTACAGAACAATCTCCTGAAAGCGATAAACCAAGTGATTACCGATAGCGGCGCTTTATAGCAATTTTGGAGAAAAACATAGCCACGGTTCTTGGGGTTGCATTTGATAAAGATACCGCTGAAATTGAAAGCCAGCTTGTGGAACTGCAAGAGCAGATTGTTCGAGCGGCAAACAGAAAAGAAGATTACGATGCCTTGGTGAATGAAATATTCCGCTTGAGAGAAGCGAAACAATCTATGCAGGAATATAACGCAGACCGCCAAGGCAAGCGACAAAGAATCGCTGATATGACGGCTTTTCTCGATGAACAGACTGGTGAAATGATAGAATATGATGATAAGTTGGTGAGGCAGTTAGTGGAGCGGGTTGAGGTTCTTGGAGATAAAATGACTGTGGGTTTTAAGTCGGGGTTAGAAGTTGAATTAATGTGTTAAATATAAAATACTAAGGGACCTGATAGGTGGTAAATTTATCATCTGTCAGGTCTTATTTTTATTTGTTGGTGTTGTGATTGCACAGCATTTCTTATGAATTAGCATTAAACTTAATAAATCGCAAATAAACAGCAATAATAGAGGTTGTTATGATTGACACAGCATAAATCATAATATATACTATAATAAGGTTTTTTGTGTCTATTTGTCATAAACGGTTAGAAAGACCAATATGATGGGAAATGTGGGCAACGAGAATAGATGGATTTCCATGACTGAAATATGTACTTACCTTGGAATAAGCCGTGATACGGCCATCAAGTGGATCAATAAAAAAATATGCCTGCGCACAAAATTGGTCGGCTTTGGAAATTCAAGGTTGAAGAAGTTGATGGATGGGTTAAGTCTGGCGGAGCGGAAGACAAATAATTTTGAAGGGAGGCTGCCTAGTGGGTAATGTACTTAAGACTATAGCCGAAGATAGAAAAGGTACTAGCTTTCATTCGCATCGTTATTGCCATGATACTGAAGAACGAGGAACCATCAGTTATGATGACCATAAGGATGTTATATGATGTCTGGGCGTGGTATCAATGGGAAGGAAAACGGAAAAGACGTGATATACGAGAAGGCGGTCATGCGAAGCGAGGATAAAAAATTGTACAGTTGACAATAGATATTGATGATAAGGACGTACTTCTTTCAGACTTTGACCTCTTCCATTATGTGCTAAATTATTGGTATTTACCAATTGACGAATATGATGATGCGCATTTTGAGGAAGAGTATAAATCTCTTGGGTTCACTTGGCATGATTTAAAAGATTTCAATATACAATCAAATGAAATGGTATATATACGTGAAAAAATTACGCAAAGCTGGGATAGAGTTTTTGATTTAAAGCGAGAAGATGATGGTTGGCTGTATGGCAAAAATGATAGTAAATCTATACAAGCCACATTTTGGAAGCTGGATTCGAGTCAGGTTAAAAAAGCAGAGATTTTTATTGCAAAATGAATTATTATAAAACTCGCACCATGGTGTGAGTTTTGGAGGAACTATTATGGGAGAAATATCAAAGATTGATTACCAGCCTTTAATTGATGATATAAAGGATTTGATTCAGCAGAAACAATACCAAGTTCTTAAAAAGATGAATTCGGAAACGATAAATCTTTATTGGGAGATTGGCGAAGAAATCTATAGACAGCAGCAAGAAAAAGGCTGGGGAAAGTCCATTGTAAATATTTTATCTAAAGAGCTTCAAAATGCTTTTCCCGGTGCCAACGGATATTCTTCGGCAAACTTATGGAGAATGCGAAATTTTTATTTGACATATAAAGATTCTGAAAAACTCGCACCGCTGGTGCGAGAAATCAGTTGGAGTAATAATATCGTTATTATGGAAAAGTGTAAAAACGATTTGGAAAAGGAATTTTACATTCAAATGGCGATAAGATATGGCTGGACTAAACGTGTGCTAACAAATTTTGTTGAAACGCAAACCTATGAAAAATACTTACTAAACCAAAGTAACTTTGAATTAACATTGCCAAAAGAGCGAAGGGCACAGGCTAAATTGGCAATAAAAGATGAATACACTTTTGATTTTGCGGAATTGTCACCAGAATACTCGGAGCATGAACTAGAAATGCAGTTAGTAAACAATATTAGGGCATTCTTAATCGAAATGGGTGGCGATTTTACCTTTGTGGGAAATCAATATCATTTGACCGTAGGCACAAAAGACTTATATATTGATTTGTTGCTGTTTCATAGAAGATTGCGTAGTTTAGTTGCCATTGAATTGAAAATCGGAGAATTCGAAGCGGAATACGCTGGCAAAATGCAATTGTACCTTACGGTATTAGACGAACAAGTAAAACTGCCAGAAGAGAATCCATCGATCGGAATAATTATTTGTAAAAGCAAGGATAAAACATATGTTGAATATGCGCTGAAGCAGACCAATGTTCCAATAGGCGTGGCAACCTACAGTTTAAGTAAGTCTTTGCCAGATGATTTAAAACATCTACTGCCAGAGCCAGATGAGATAGCGAGAAGATTAAAAATTTTTGAAGAGTAGTTGTTATTTTCTTAGTAGCAATGCTTAAATAACATCTATTCTGTCAACTAACTCTATACACGGATTTTCCGATTGATATGCTTCCGATAACTACCCATAATTCTATGGAGTAAAGACATCAATTTCATCAACTCACCGAACGTGGAGTGTGTTATCTTAATGTCATATGTAAAGTGGTAACTAAATGTATAAAATATATATTTTGCAAGGAGAATAGTTATGAATGAAGTATTAAAAGTAATATCAGAAAGGTTCTCATGTCGAGACTTTAATGAGCAGATTCCGGGACAAGAACTCCTAGAAGCAATAGCTCAAGCAGGGATTCAAGCTCCTAGCGGAATGAATCGTCAAGGTTGGCAAGTCATTGTGATAAAAAATAGAGATTTAATTTCAGACATGGAGACTGAGGGAATGAAGATTTTATCGCTCATGGAAGACAAATCAATGTATGATCGGATCATGTCACGAGGCGGTAAGTTGTTTTACGATGCACCTTGCATGATTCTAATAGCGATAAAGGAAGATTACCACAAAGGTGCTGAACTAATTGACTTGGGAATAGTAGCTCAAAACATGGCTATAGCTGCAACGTCTTTGGGAGTTGCAAATCTATATTGTGGGTTTGCTGGATTGGCTTTTGCTGGCTCAAAGGCTTCTGAATTTAAAGAAAAACTTAAATTCCCTGAGGGTTATGAATGTGGCTTAGGAATTTTGGTTGGATATGCAAATACAATAGCCGTGCCACATTTACCAAATCCCGATAAAGTTACATTTATAAATTAACATGATGATGATAATAAGCATTTTTACAGTGGAAGAATAACATCTATTCTGTCAACTCACTGCATGTTGAGACTATAATATGACTACAACGTAAGGACTTGTAGAAATCCTTAATTTTATGCACTTTACTAAATATACTGTATTTGAACAAGCAGACGTAAAAGAAAAAATCAAGAACATAAAGAGTTGGGTACCTGTTTCTGTGGCTGCAGAACTAGAGTGCGTGGATATGTTAAAAGCTATAACTCTTGTTAAGTCATGACCACCACTTCAAGTGGTGGTTTGAAATTAGCCCTATAAGGGCTTATTACTTGCACGCCTCAAAGTCCGGCATCGCAAGCATTACTACCATCTGCCTCTAGAAGAGGCTCTTATCTTTTTGCTTCTTCTTTTTTTGATTATTCTTGCTGTTCTTCTATATATCTCCTTATTGCTTCTTCTGTGATATTACCAACTGTTGTTACATAATATCCTCTGCTCAAAAAGTTCTGTCCCATTTGCTTCCTTTTTCTGGGTGCTTATCAAATATCATTAATGCACTCTTAACTTTAAGATACCCTACAAATTCTGAAATACTTAATTTGGTGGTACACTTACACATAGATGTATATGGTCTTCACATACTGCACCACTTATAATTTCTACATGTTTATACTCACATATAATCAGAATATAATTAATTATAATTCAATAGACAGATTAGTATAAACATTCTAGTTATTTATTTAGGAAAGTAAGGAGACTGAGATTATGGCAAGACCCAAAATAAGTATATAAGATGAGCCAGCTATTGAAAAAATAGAAGAAGCTTTCTGGACAATGCTTGTTAGAAGGTTTATTTTCAAAAATTACAATATCTAGTCTGGCAAAGCGAGCAAAAGTAAATTACAATACTATTTATTATTGAAAACATCGATGACATGGCAGTCAAACTTTTTCATAAGAATATGTCTTTAGAAATCCCACAAGTAATATTGTCATTCGTAATCAATGAAGAATTAGAACTCAATATTGGAAAAGAGATTGTTTCTACATTAAGTAGCATAACTAAAAGTTTCAAATAATAGAGACAGAGTCTTAATAGGTGTTGCAAAATGCAATTACATCAAGTATAACCTATTTTGCTTGACAATATAGAATTGATGTAATTTGTATTAATATACATACGTGGAGGTTGAAAAACATGATCGAAAAAACATTTGGAGATAAAAAGCCTGATGCACTTTATAAAGAACGTGAGGGAGCATATGGGATCGGCTTTGACAATGAATGGAAAGTGCCGGTTACAATGACATATCTTTATAACGGCGAAAAAGGTTATTTTCTACTTGGTGGGGGAATTGATGACGATGAAGAACATGCTGATTGCATAAAACGAGAGTGTTTAGAAGAAGCGGGGCTTAGTGTTACACCTAAAGATTTTATCTGTAAAGGCGATTACTACCATTTTATTGAGGAAACTAAAACTGACATTCATGGAATTGGTTATTTTTATTACATAGAAATTAATAAGATTGTTACTCAACCTACGGAACCCGACCATTTTCTTGTTTGGCTTACCATTGAAGAAATAAGAGAAAAGCTATTTTTACCCCATCAAATTTGGGCAGTTGAAGAAGTATACAAAGCAATCAGAGTATGAATATTTTCTACATTTTTTCTGTCAACTGAACCCTATCCATAAAAAGGTGTTATCTATTTTGTCAACACGCCTTATTGATAAAAGTAGGAAAGAGAGCAATTCCATCATCTCCTCTCATGTGGAAAGTGTTGTGTTGATGACGCGGATTGAACAAACTTAAAGAGAATAAAATTTATATTAGGCGAGCATATTGCTCGCGATTGGAGAATAAATATAGTGGCTGAACTTGGGAATATATTGGACAAAAACGGAAACACAACAGTTCGTGTTCCGAGCGAGGCAAACCCATGTGCAAAGGCGAATACCTCCTCGTAATTTATGCCTGGATGAGAATGATAACGGCGAATTCCTTATATCGCAAAGGGCACCTAATAAATCATTCCCTCATATGAGGGAATGTACAGGCGGGAATGCTATTATGGGCGAAGGAATATTTAAAACATTGGAACTGTTTACTTATATTGACGAATTATTTGAAGGAATTTAAACTGACTGAAGAATTGCATGCATTATAAGCATTTTCTACAATGAGTAAAACAGAATAATTAATTTAATGTAAAAAATTAAGATTAGAGGAGGGTTAATATGAAATTTTATATAGCTTCAAAACTCGAAAATTACATGCAAGTACAATTACTTGCAAAACTATTAAAAGCCAACGGTTGTGAACATACATATGATTGGACGGTTCATGGGACAATTAAAGAAATTGATATTGAAACATTGAAAAGTGTTGGACAAAAAGAGTATGATGGTGTGAAAAATGCAGATATAGTCATTGTTCTTACTCCACAGGGACGAGGAACACATGTTGAATTAGGTATGGCAATTGCATTAAACAAAGTGGTCTATATTTGCCATTTTGATGATACCTACTTTAAGAACGACGATAATACATCAACATTTTATTGGCTTCCACAAGTCAAACACTTCATTGGCAAAGTTGAGGATTTGGTCATTGAATTGAAACAATTTAATTGAATAATATAAGCATTTTTCACTTACGCTAATGATACAATGGAAGTGTTGACATTATTCCTTATGTATTTACATTTAGCAACATGAAATATAAATTTAGAATAGGAGTGATAGTTTTGGATATACAAAAAAGAATGCGTGATTACAATGTTCCGGGTGCTAGTATAACATATTTCAATGAAGGAAAAATTCAGTGGAATAAAGGATTCGGAATATTGGAAAAAGATACTTTAAAAAGCGTTGATGAGCATTCAGTTTTCCATGCTTGTTCTATAAGTAAAATGATAACTTCTTTATTTCTTTTCTCAAGGCTGGGGAGTAGGAATGCAATGCAAATTACGAGTTTATTATAGAGAGCAAAGAGGCGTTACGGTAATGACTAATTCAGAACCTGGCATGGAACAAGACAAGGCTTTAGTTGGTGAAATCATAAACGAAGTTTGTAAAAATAATATTATTTAACTTTATGACGAAAAAATAGCATAGGTGTCCTTTATGGATATGGAGACTTAAATGAATTATCTTCGGCTGGTGCTGATTTCATTGTAAGATGTGAAGGAACTTTTAGAATTGTTGGCATAGGAAGGTAGATGTTTTATATTTGGGAGGATATATGAAAATTATACAAGATGGAGCTTTTCACGCTCATATTGACGATAACGGTAATGCAGAGCTATTTAGTTATTGGGGAAACGTTGCAGATGTGGTTGTTCCAAGTGAACTTTTGGGATATAAAGTAACAAAACTCGGAGAAAAATTATTTGCGTACCACCGAGAAATTGAAAGTATCATACTCCCCCACTGTCTTGAAACAATCGGAAAAGATGTGTTTGTTGGTTGCAGAGGATTGAAAAATCCAATTATTCTGCCAGAAAACATTCGTAAAATAGGAGCTAATGCTTTTAATTCTTATGTATTTCCAACAATCGAACTCCCATCAAAACTAGAAATAATTGGTTGTGGTGCATTTGAAAATTCAAAACTTACAGAAATTACATTTCCTGTTTCTATTAAAGAAATAAAGGGAAAAGCATTTAGCGGTACTCTCATTAACCATGTGATAATTCCTGATAGCGTCACTATGCTTTATGGTGATTCTTTTGATGAGTGCAGGAATCTTTCAAGTATCTCAATTGGTGCAGGCGTTAAAGATGGCTTTAAATATAGTGCTCTGCATGACTGTCCAAAATTAAAAGATATACATATTTCTACTGAAAATGAATATTTATGTATTGTTGACGGTGTTTTGTATGACAAGGAAATTACCCGCTTAATAAAATATCCAGCCATAAAAAGTGCTGAAGTCTTTCTTATTCCTGAAACAGTAACAAAAATTTGTTCCAAGGCATTTGAATATACGAAAATTGATAAAGTTATTTGCCCCAACGGCTTGAAGGAAATTTCAGACGATGCATTTATCAATTCATCTTTACGACATATAAATATTCCCAATTGCATTGAGTGGATTTCGATTACAAATTGTTTTAGAGAGGATTGGTGGAATTGTTTTCCTGATGGAGTAACATATGAGATTTCGGAGAATAGTCCAAATTACGAATTAATAGACGGCAAACTATCACGAAAAAAAGCTGTCACAAATACCAATTATATTAAACGAGATATATCGGAGAAAACAAGCGGTATGTTCGGCTATTGTGAATTTACTGAACAGAAAGCAACGATAACGCGAATACTCGAAACACCTAAAAAACTTGTTTTACCAAAAGAATTAGACGGGCTAACTGTTTGTGGCATATTAGAGCGTCCTTTAGAGATATTTTATAGATATTGTCCTAAGAGCATTTACTTACCAGAAACTTTTGAAAAAGCTTTTACCGGAAATATGTTCTTTTGTGATAACGACCTTATTGAACACATTGATGTGGCTGATAATAACCCTAATATTTTTTCCAAAGATGGGGTTTTGTATCAAAAGGCTAAGCCTAATACACAAACAGACAACTATACCACTCTCTCCTGTTACCCAATGAGAAGACATTCTTTTTCTAAAACATACCGTATACCAGATTGTACAGAAAAAATCGGAGAATTTGCTTTTTATCATCTAAAATATATAAAGCGTGTGATTATACCGCCAAATGTAAAACTAATATACTGTCGGGCATTTAGCAATTGCTTGTCCTTAGAAGAAGTGTGGATCGAAGACAATTGTGAAGCCGTTATTTATGCAAGTGCATTTTGTCACAATAAAAAATTGAAAAAAATTGTAATTCCAAAAAGCGTACAAAAAATCAATGATGATGCGGTAAATATTTATCAATCTCCAAAACCTGTAATATATGGAGTTAAAGATAGTGCGGCAGAATATTTCGCTGCAAAAAACAAATTAGTTTTTGCTTCCATATGATTTAAAGGAGGTGACTCATTTGAAATTGAGAACTGCTAGGACTGTAACTTCTAAAGACGAGTGTGTGTGGGGTATTGCAAGTACCAGACTATATGAAACATTTAAAAACTTCATAGTGAAGAAATGATTATATTTTATTTGTAATAAGAACAATATCATGATAAAATTATAATGGAGTCGGAAAAGTCCAGAGTTTAAGTGTTGCCACCAAATCGCACAAAAGAGGAGGTGGTGCGATATGACAAGTTTTGAGCTAATATATTTAATATTAACAGCAATATCAACTTTAATATCGTTTATCGCCTTAATAGTACATATAAAAGTATTATTAAAAGATAAAAAGCATAAAAAATAGTAGCCTAGTCCTGCAAGACATTTAGGCTACTAAAAACTCTCTGGTGGCAACACAGACCTCTACTCTGTGACCTCCGATTACCTTTAGTATAATACATTTTAAAAGAAATGTAAATAGTAAATTTTGACGCTTAACAGCTATTTTAGGATAAATGCATGAAAATGGACAAAAAATCCATTGACAACAATATTATCCATTTATTACTATGATTTTGTATTACATAATATGATTATTTGCTTGTTTTTAGTCTAATTCAAATAACTATCAATATAAAAACAACATAAATTTACAATTTATGTTGTTTTTATTGGTGCGCCCAGCATGGGCGCAATCTTAAGGGTTAAAGTCCCTAGCACGTCCTAGTAGTGGAAAGTGCATAGCCTAAGACAAGGGTGTCCATCGTGAGGTGGAATCTGAAGGAAGTCCGTGGGCAAATCTCTGGTCTGACGAACAGAAATCACATATAAGGCATATTTTGTGGGTAAGACTGCCAAACAAGTCAAAGCCCAATAACTACTCGAAAACGAAATGTGTAAATGTGACAGATAGATGGAGAGGAAGATTGCGTTCTTACCTGGGGAGGTCTTAGAGACAAGTAACTAAGATGAACTTCAAAGTTATAACCTATGCATACATATTATTTTATCTTAATTATCTCTATCCTGTTTGTGCGTCAGTCCTAACAGCTATTTAATTGCAAAAAGACGGTATACTAAGTATTAATCATACAAGGGTACAGTTCTTGTTTAAAAAAATCTTATTATTCTTAACTTGTTCAATAATGTTCGATCTAAATCATATAAAAAATAATTATTTTAGTTCAATGGTGGCAAATGGGTGGCATTGCCACCATTTAGTTAATTAAAATCCTTGTATATCCGTGATTTAACGACTTAGTAAACAAATGGTTTCCACGTGCGGTGAAGCGATGAAATAGATTACGTAGGCTTTCAATTCCATAGGGTGAGTTGACAAAATAGATAACACCTTTTTTATGGGTAGGGTTGAGTTGATAGAATAGATGTAAAATATTGATTAACTACATACTCCAGAGTCTAATATTGTAAAAGTCTTTTTGATACAGTCTATTTCTGCCGTTGCACCATAAGGTAATATGCACATTGGCTCATTGTGTCCAAACGACATGTTATAAACAATTGGCAAATCATATAAATTTAGTTCCGCAATAATTTTTTTAATAGATCTTTTATATTCATCATAAAACCTTTCTTGATATGGCTTACCAAAAATGAGGGCTTTCGCATTTTGCAATATTCCTTGAGAAGCATAGTTCCTGAGCCAATATTCAAGGTAAGTTGGAGATGGCATATCTTCTGATGTTTCAAAGAATAACACTGCATCCTTAAGATTTTGGGTGCCAGGCCAAAGTTCTGTTCCCTTTGCCATTTCCAAAACTTCAATACATCCACCAAATAAGTGACCCTGAACCACACTGTTGCCTTGCAAAAACTCATAACCTTGGTTTTTCTTTAATTGCTTTGAGACTTGTGCATTTTCTATACTCCATTCCACTCGTTCACCTGTCCAATCCTCACAGGCAAAAACCTCCCCAATTGGTTGCTCGGAAAACAATACCGTTTTTATCCAATGTGATGTATAGTCGTATATTTGATTATTTTCTGCTAATTCAGCTAGAACAGAGGCTCCATAAAAGCTTGAAATACCTGCTTTATAACACATCAGATGCGTTATCGTCGTATCAGAATACCCAACAAATATTTTCGGGTTTTTACGTAAAATCTCATAATCAATATATGGTAACATGCGTATGCTTTCATCACCACCAATACAGGAAAATATTGCTTTAACAGTTGGATCAGAAAACGCATTCATTAAATCTTCGGCTCTTTTTTCAGGATGATTATATAAATAATCCGAACCTTTTAGTGTATTAGGCATTTCTACAACATTTAAACCAAATTGCTCTTGAAGACGTTGTTTGCCAAGATTATACCGCCATAATAAATGCACATCACCAGCACCACCCCAAGAAAGGCTCACAGTAGCCACTGTGTCACCTTTATGAAGTTTTCGAGGTTTAATAAGATTCATTTTTTTCGCCCTACTTTCCTTATAATTTGAATTTTCCTAAATTGCATAAAGTTGACTATTTTTGTGTCATCAAGACCACACTCTCCACATGCCACGAGGAAACAGGTTTGATTTGCTATGTAATAGTTTAACACGACAAAAGGCTTGATTTCAAGGTTTTTTCTTGCCTCGATATAACTTGAGTTAGAATCCAGTCAATGCAAAATAAGAAATCACTAGCGAATTCCTGTATTGCTATAAAAACATCAAAACTATATACTCAAACAAAAGACCCAACTCTTGATGATACAGAATTGATGAACTTATATTTCCCAAGTATGCAATGGACTAATTCGACACATTTTCTGTATTATTGCAATTCTTCACTCAATTTCTTAAGAAGTAATTCTTCTCGTGCCATAAGAAATTCATCAAAGTTTGAAAAATCAAGTGCGACATTTGGCACATAGTGCTTTTTCTTATAATCTGATAGTTCATCTAAAGAACTTATGTTGCTCAACCACTTATCAAAATCAATGTCTTTTTTCTCGATATTAGGTATGCTTTCCAAGAGTTGCAAATTCCCGATATAGTTAAAGTTTTTAATAAAATTATCTTGTTTGCCCTGTGGTACACCCTTGGCTGAAAGGCGTTTGTGTGTAAATCCGCTTTTAGGAAACATGTGGTCAACATGGAAGTTATGTCGCAAATCTGCCCACGGATATAAAATTGATAGGATAACAAGCGTATCGCCTTGTCCGCACTTTGAATAGAGCAAGTTATTTATATCATCTTCTGTGAACTGTAACGACCTGTTAGTCCCTTTAAAACGCTCAATAATTTTATCTAGCGGAAATTCGTTATTTCCGTTTTGTTTGATGATTTCACGCACCGGTTTTAAAACACCATCGGGCGAAAAGCTAAATACACGCTTCAGCAGTGCCGAAACGAACCATTTCTTAATTTTACGTTTGTCCTGTATTTTCCCTGTAGAAACTTCATAGTTGTTTGGCAACCCGATTGTTTTCAAATAATAAGCGATTGGTATTATAAGATTATTGGACGTAACATTTTCACGGCTGAATCCGAAACTACTGATTAGTGTCAGTGCATCCCGGATTGCTTTGGTAATATTGTCCCACTCTTTTTCAATTTTAAGCATATTGGTTCTGTTGAAATTATCAACCTTGAATGTGATATCATCGATATCACACAGGACTAGGGCTGCTTTAAGTACAATGTCTTTGTTTACATTGAACCCATGTCCGATTTCATTGATTTCAGCAATAAAGTCATTGATTTCTTCCCTTGCATCTCTATTTTTCCACTGTGCTGTGGCAAAGGATAACAGCAAATCAGAATAACTAAGAGTCGTGCCACCGCTGTTAACACGAATAAAGATATTAAGAACTTTGTCCAGTTCAATACTTTTCTCCAAATAATAGCTGATTGTAGGATTAACATGTATAACTTTATGCAGCTTAAACAATGTTCTGTTTGCTAACTTGGCTTTTTCCTTGTCTTGTCTTGACAGTAGACCCGATTCCAAAAGATATTCGTTTACCTCATCCTGTTCCTTTAGGTCAAGCATCTTACCCACAGGGAACCAGTAGTTACCATCATCATGCGCACTCGCTTCTGCATCGGTTAAAAATTCAAAGTTATATTCGAGACCGCTATCTTCTGAGTTACATAGCAAATTGAGATATAATTTTTTCTTAGGATACGCTTGTTTATCATCGCGCCGTCTGTAAGAAAGTTTTGTCGCATATGTGCCTTTTAACGCTATGTATAGCGAGGTTAATCTTTGTTGACCATCTAATACTGCCATGATGTCATCGTTACCACTTATATTGGCTTTTGGATTGCGAAAGTTATCTTTTTGATGATAATCACGCAGAAACTCATAGAATTTGAACTCAGATGCTTTTTCTTTCGGCACTTTCCAAAACAAAAAAGCATTGATTGGATAATCTCTCATAAGACTGTCAAAGAGCGTTTTTATCTGTTCTTGGCTCCACACAAATTCCCTCTGAATAGATGGCAAAAGATATTTTTTCGTGTGTACTCCGTTTATAACTTCGTTTATTGTAAGTGGTGTTTGAAATGACAATTGTATACCTCCTTAAATTTCTTCTTACTTTAAAATTCAGTCAATACCTATTGACTTACTAGCACACATTCATATAGCCAGAAAAGACCTTTATAGAAAAACCGCTTCTTTAAGAGTTTTAAAGTACAATTCTTCGGTAATAGAAATTCAGCTTCGTTTAATCCATCCTCAAACCAGATGTAAGCTCCCATAATGCCTTTTCTTAAGTAAATCCTTAAAACACAATTATATTTATGATTTTTAGCAAATTCTCTAAGTTTATCCTCTACAAGTGTTGTGCTTACAAAACCCTTATACTGAAGTGTTTCTCCGACCTTGACTTTCTGGTTTTTAAACAATTGGTCCACTGCAAATTTATGAGTGTATCTACTTACTACTATATTTTCTGGCAGAGCAAACTTACGCAATTCGCTATCAATCAACTCAATTTCTTTACTAAATTGCAAAATTTCACCTTCATCAAAGTTTGTTTCATCGTTTAAGATTTGATTATAGATCATGTTCTTTGAACCTGTATATCCAAATAATACGTCCGCAATCCCCCAATCATGCTCGGCATTTATATAGGATGAAACTAAATTACTGGTTATTTCAGATTGTTGTGGCGACTCTCTAGATAACCTTGAAATCCATTCGGCATAATTTTTCAAACCCCAATCATGCGCAGTAGTATAGTCTGTAAATTCTCGAAATATCTTTTTATCAATTTTCATACCTAAGCCTTAAGTTTCTTCAATTTTAGAAACTCTTTCATCCACCCATTCACCTGCTCCAAATCATAATCCCCATACTCTTGTTCTGTTCCCCATTCACGAATACTTTCATGTTCTTCGTTCTCTGGGTCATTCCAAGCAAGGAGAAAATCTTCATAGTCGCAAATACCGCCACAATCCTCTGGTGGACAATTTCCTTTAAAAGACAGAACTTGTGGATAACCAACTGCATAATCTTCCAATGACTTGGTGAGTTCAACTTTGTGTTGCCAGTAGTCTGCGAAGTCATATGTATATACAAATGATTTTACTTGGGTGATGTATTTATCAATTTTAGCAGAAACTTTACGAGCATCTTCATCATATCTTTCTTCATCATTGCTAAAACGTAAATCTAAATCCTTAAATTCAAACTCATATAAGTGGTAATCTTGCCAGCCCATAGCCATTTGTATGGTATCATGGAATCGCTTAAATGTTATATCGACTGGAACAACAACTTTTCTCCAAATTGGGGGTTTTGCACCAATTAGTGTAATCTTAAATTCATATGCTTTCATAAACTCACTCCTTTATGGCTTTCTTAGTTATTGTACCATAAATAGTACAATTAAGGATATTATTTTAAATAGAAAGCTAAATTTTACATTTATCAACACACCCCATAGTCGCCCGTTACTAGGAACATATCCATATATTTTGAGATTAGAAAGACCCCTGTTGCAAATCTTATGAATAGGGCAGGGAAAGTTTACAAAGGCTTTGAAATTGGTGAATAAACAATTATTAAAATACTCTAAAATAAGAAAAGCATCGCAAACGAAAATGAGCTTGCGATGCTTTAGAATAATGAACTTGTCATCACTCGCAAAATACTATTCAAGCTTTTTAAGCAGCTCCCTTAATGTAGCCTGCTCGTCTTCAGTCAATCTTCCAAATACAGATATAACATCTTTTATATGGTAAGGCAAGACTGATTCAATGAGTTCTGTTCCCTCCTTTGTCAGAGATATGATGCAGGCTCTTTTATCTTCGTGGTCTTGAGTTTTTGAGATCCAACTATTCCGTTCCATGTTTTTTAAGACAACGGTAATATTCCCAGAAGTCGTAAGTACCGCATCAATCAGTTCATGAATCCGCAAGTTGCCCTTACTATAAAGAGCCTCCAATACACCAAACTGTGCAGGAGTAAGTCCATTGGATGAAAGAGTTGGGTCGAATACAGTTTCAGTTGTGCGATGCGCCTTTCCAAATGCAATTGCAGTGGAAAGAATAGTTCTGTTTTCAGCTAATAAATTTTTAATATTCTTCATAAAATGATTTTATCACTAATTAGTGACTCTGTCAAGCTATTCCTATTTGCAAACTTACATACAACAGGCAAAAAATTATTTTATAAACCCTCTTGCATTTCTCACTAACTAGTGATATACTGAATCCAGTTGAAATGCTCAACAATTTTTTTGAGCAGATATCACTAACTAGTGAAGAATAACGAGGAGGACGATAAATATGGAAACAAAACTGACAATCACGCAATACACAGACCCTATCTGCATCTGGTGCTATGCACTGGATCCGGCTCTACGGAAAATAGAGTTCTTGATACCAGAACAGGTAAAATTTCGTAGCGTTCTAGGTTTACTGGTTGGAGATGCAAAAGAAATTATCGGTGATGATTCACTTTCGGGAGTGCGCTTTGCTCAGCTAAAGACAGAGATGAAGGGCCATTTTAAAGAGGCGGCAGATAGAGGAGGGATTCCGATTTCTATAAAGCATATGGATGTAATCCGCCCCGAAGATGTCACATCCCTTCCCGCTTGCAGGGCTGTAGCATCAATGAAGCTTTTAGATGAACATATAGCAAACCGTTATCTACGGCGTATCCGTGAGGGCTTTCATAGCGACGGCTTAAATACAAGTGATGAAAACGTATTGCGAGAACTGGCGAAAGAATTTCCAATAGACCAACAGAAGTTTTTGGAGAATCTGAAAAATGGGATGGCACATGAGTCTTTGGAAATGGATATTGCCATATGTCGAAAATCAGGCGTAAGGGCGTTCCCAACAATGAAGCTAGAATATGGTGAGAAGAGTAGAACGATACAAGGCTATGTGGATTACGACACGCTCAAAAAGGCAATAGAGAATCTGACAGATGGTGAGATACGTTTGCATGAAAGAGAATTTTCACTAGAAGCCCTTTCGGAGTATGTGACATACTTTAAGCGTGTAGCCGCCATTGAAATACAGACAGCATTTTCGTTGGACGGAAAAGCATTGGATAGTGCTGTAAAGCAACTCTTGGAATCGGGCTTATTTCAAATGAAGGAGTGTGGCGAGAGTTATTTTGTTTATTCACTGTCTAATGTAGGTACTTGTGACTCAGCAACAGGAGTATGTCAAATGGTATCCGTACCGAAACAATAGACTTGACTTAGAATCACGCATGTTATGTGTTTTAGATATTTATCAAGCTCTGACAGAAGAACGCCCTTATCGACAAGCTCTGAGCCACGAAGATTCCATGCAAATAATATGGAAGCTCGTTGATATAGGCGATTTGGATGAGCAAATTGCAAAGAAAGTAGAATTGATATTTCAAAAGGAGAACGAAACTTTATGAACAGCGAAAATATGAGTAGCAAAAAAGAGAAACCAGATGCCCTTTGGACAAAGAATTTTATTTTAGTAACCATAATGAATTTTTTAATATTTTTTGGGTTTACAATGCTTATGCCTACACTACCTGTATATATAAAAAATATGAATGGTAGTGATTCTATTATAGGACTAATCAATGGTATTTTTACAATTTCAGCCTTGATGATTCGCCCTTTTTCAGGAAAGTTTTTAGATAAGTTTGGAAGAAAAGGTGTATTTATTGTCGGGGTTATAATCTCAATAGTAGCAATTTTGTCTTACAATTTGTTTCCTTTTGTTTGGATGATTTTGGCATTTAGATTTATCCATGGATTTGGTTGGGGTGCATCTACCACTGCATCTAGTACCATTGCGTCAGATAACATACCAAAGAAACGGTTTGGCGAAGGTATGAGCTACTATAGCTTGTCAATCAGTTTGGCAACTGCAATTGGCCCGGCAATAGGTTTGTTTTTTATTGCAAAATACAATTTTGACAATTTATTCTATTTAGTTGCAATATGCACTGCAATAGGAATGCTTATTTCACTGGCGATAATATATAAAAAGGTGCCTTCTAAAGAAAATCGCAATGAAAAGCAAGCCCTCTTTGAAAAATCTTCATTTGCTCCTACAATCGTTGTGTTTTTCTTTTCGTTTGCGGGAAGTGGCATTGTTAGCTTCATATCTCTGTTTGCCGCAGAAAAAGGTATCGAAAATATAGGAATGTACTTTACCGCCAATGCCTTAGCTATGATTATTTCTAGACCATTTTTAGGAAAGGTTATCGATCGCTTTGGATTTAATGTAACGGTTATTCCCGGTGTAATTAGTGTCATTGTTGCATTAGTCCTCATCTCGCAAGCAACTGTGCTACCAATGCTTTTAGTTGCGGCTGTATTACAGGGAGTGGGTTATGCTGCCACTCTAGCTAGTCTGCAAACAATGGCTATTATTAAAGCACCTCAAAACCGTGTTGGCGCAGCAAATGCAACATACTCTACAGGCTACGACGGCGGAATCGGATTTGGGGCAATCGTCTTCGGTCTGGTCGCTTCCACATTTGGTTATAGCAGTATGTATATGATTTCTGTCGTGCCAGCAGCAGTAGCATTAGTTATATATATTGTCATATCGAGAAAAAAGACAACCGACACTGCGGAAGTTGCAGAAAAATAAAAACTTGGAGGAGAAAGAAAATGGCAGATGCAAGAACACTGGTTTTAAGAGCATAGTGGTTAAGAAATAAAACGAACTTACTACATTTTGGGAGGTAAAAATGAAAAGACGAATATTAACTATCATTGTCGTTATGGCAATGAGTACTACGCTACTTACAGCATGCGGTTCCAACAAATCTTTGGATAGTTTATAATATATTAGACAAGTGATATTTGGATATGGTATAATATAAAAAAAGAAAGGGAAGATATTATGCCAGGTA
This sequence comes from Anaerosporobacter sp., assembly GCF_031551385.1. GTDB lineage: Bacteria > Bacillota > Clostridia > Lachnospirales > Lachnospiraceae > Anaerosporobacter. The sequence goes on along the minus strand of NZ_JAVBNS010000112.1, from coordinate 58 downwards.
AAGTTAAAAATTATACAGATGACTTTAAAAAACAGATAATAGCACTAAAGAAATCAGG